>SAAC01000020.1 GCA_009929605.1 Negativicutes bacterium | reverse complement strand
CTTCGTTCGACTTGCATGTGTTAAGCACGCCGCCAGCGTTCGTCCTGAGCCAGGATCAAACTCTCCAAGATATCTTGAAGCTATTTGAATAGCTCATTTGTTTGTTGTCGTTGCTGATAGCAACTTGAATTTTTTGGTTGGTTTCATTGTATGAAACCCGCACTCTGGCATATGTTCATTTCTCTCGAAATGATTACCTATCATTGTTCAGTTTTCAAAGATCTGTTCATTAGGTTTAACCCCTAACGACTTGTATTAGTATATCAGTGATTTCTCATCTCGTCAACAATTTTTTTGACAAATTTTTGACTAAATTTTTACCGCTACTATACATTGTATTTAACCTTTCACACTCATACTATTTATATGAATACAAAGATTAAATCATAACCAATTTCTCTAAAATTAGAGATAGAAAACTCACAAGCCGAAACTTGTGAGTTTTAGTTTGGTGACTCACCCGCGACTCGAACGCGGGACACCCTGATTAAAAGTCAGGTGCTCTGCCAACTGAGCTAGTGAGTCATGTTGGCAGGGGTGGCTGGGATCGAACCAGCGCATAATGGAGTCAAAGTCCATTGCCTTACCACTTGGCGACACCCCTACAATTGATTACGTCGATATGTAGGTATATGGGGTGAGTAGTGGGGATCGAACCCACGAGTAACGGAGCCACAATCCGCCGTGTTAACCACTTCACCATACCCACCACAGCATGACTACTAGACATATCTGTCTTCGTAACAAAAAGAATTATACCTAATCACAGGTATCATGTCAACAACTTTTTTATAAAAAATGAAAATAAAATATTTATTTCTATTTTTTATCCCCCATACTATATAACAACGGTTTTCTATAAGTGTATTTCACTATCCATAATATAGTCCTAACCATAATATAGTCCTAAATAATATAGTTCTAAATAACACTGTATACTAATCTATTATCATAGAATACAATCTAGGACTTTCACAAATCGGAAAGTCCCAGATTATTATAGATTGTTATTTTTTAGGTAAATATGCTTTCACAAAGTTAGGTAATGCAAACGCAGCCTTTTGAATACCATAATTATAGTATTTTGTTTCAAAGTTTTGCTCACGGTTTGGTTCCCAAGTCAACGGATCATATGTTTTGGATCCGATTGTGAAACAATGCATGCCTGCTGGGTAGATTGGAATAAATGCAGTGTACAAACGTGTAATAGGGAAATGACGTTGTACATAGCCGAATACTTTTTCTACCAATGGTTGATGAAGCATTGGGGATTCTGTTTGTTGTACAAATAGACCATCCTTTTTCAACGCGTTCATAGTATTTTGATAGAACTCTTCCGTAAATAAACCTTCCCCAGGGCCAATTGGGTCAGAGCAGTCCACGATGATTACGTCATAGTAGTCCTCTTGTTCTGCCATGAAACCGATGCCGTCGCCAATTTTTACAGTCAATTTAGGATGGTTTTCATTCATCGCCTTGGAAATAGTTGGCAAATATTGTTTCGCCAATTCTACTACCTTGCCATCGATTTCAACCATAGTTACTTCTTTCACGCAGTCGTGACGTACACATTCCCGCGCTACGCCACCATCACCACCACCGATGATGAGTACGCGTTCAGGATTTTTGTGCAAGAATAATGGCACATGGGCAATCATTTCATGATAGATGAATTCTTCGCGCTCAGATGTTTGGAATACACCGTCTAATGCGAGCATCATACCATATTCTTTTGATTTGAACACTTCGATTTTTTGGAATTCAGATTCACCACTATATAATACTTCTTCTGCTTCTGCGCTTAAACGCAAATGAGGTGTTTGTTCCTCAGTAATCCATTGACTCACGCCTATACCTCCAATTTTTTAGGGCTCACGTACGCAAAGCCGCCACCAAGTATGGTATCCTGCAACCAATTCACCAAGGAGAACTCACGGATTTCACCTTCGTCAAAAATGTTACAACGAATATCATCGCCTTCTTCGTAAATACTCCAAATAGGAACCCAATGCCAAGTATAGAGGGCTGGTTCCTTACCCTTGTGGCGATTCAAGAATGCGATAGGTACATCTTGGGATAGACCTTGCACCAAAAATTCAGCTGCTTCGTTAATTTCCACGCGAGATGCGGCAAAGGGAGATACATTAATCATATGCACATCATATGGTAAATCCTTTTCCACGAGCATTTTGCCGAGGCCGGCCTCCATCCATTGCGTTTTATATACGCCACCGCCAAATCTTGGTTTTACGTAATTCCACATCATATTCATGCGCTCTAAGGCACCTACTTGATCAGCAGATTGAGACACATCAAGTAAGCCATCACGTAACATTGTGTACGTCACAACTTGCGTAGCTGTTGTAGGACCGCAACCAGACAAGCGTTGCCACTCGTCAGTAAACCATTCTTGATCGTAGCCATGTGAAATTTTACCATTAGCATTAATGTCGAGCCATTCTGGGTGTTTGATTGCGATTCTTTCCATATTCTTAGCCTTCTACTACTTCTACTTTTTCCATAACGTCGCCTGGTTTGATACCATCAACAACGTCCATACCTTCTGTTACTTTACCAAATACTGTGTGCACACCATCCAAATGAGGTTGTGGTTCATATACGATAAAGAATTGGCTACCGCCAGTGTTAGGACCACGGTGAGCCATGGATAATGCACCACGTTCATGTTTATGTGGATTGCCGATTAATTCGTCTTTAATTGTGTAGCCAGGGCCACCTGTACCAGTACCGTTAGGGCAGCCGCCTTGTGCTACGAAACCAGGAATAACACGGTGGAATGTCAAGCCATCGTAGAAACCTTTGTTAATAAGATCTACAAAGTTTTGTACTGTGCCTGGTGCTTCTTGATCAAATAATTCGATGGTAATGTCGCCTGCGCTCATATGAATAATTGCTTGTTTCATTGTGGTTCTACCTCCAAAATTGTACGTAATACATGGGCTGCCAAGATAAATCCTGCCACTGGTGGCACAAAACTACACGTTCCCGGACTCGTTCCGTCCTGACGGAATTGTGGTTTTGTCGGTTTTTCTGTGGAAAACAGCACCAATTGTTTTTTTATGCCCCTCTTTTTGAGTTCGCGCCGCATAACGCGTGCGAGTGGGCACGTATGTGTTTTATTAATATCCGCAATTTCAAGTTTCTCTGGGTAAAAGCGATTGCCCCCACCCATACAAGAAATCACAGGAATACCCTCGCGTTGACAAATCTCAATGATGTTGAGCTTCGCTGTTACCATATCAATGGCATCGATAACAAAGTCGACATTGAGACTTTCAATAAACCCTGGGTAGGCCTCATCCGTATACACGATGTCATGAGTTTCTACGATGATGTCTGGATTAATCGCCAAAGCACGAGCCTTCGCCAAATCCACCTTGCGATGACCGATTGTTTCATTCGTCGTAATCAACTGACGATTCAAATTACTCGGTGTCACCTTGTCACCATCGATGAGGACAATGCGACCAACACCTGCACGAACAAGTGCTTCGAGGGTCCCACCGCCTACACCACCCACGCCAAAGAGCGCGATGGATGTGCCCTTTAAGGTTTCAATCTTGTCTGGACCAACGAGCCATTCCAGACGTGTTAACATATGTTCCATATAAATTCCTATTAAATTATATTGTATCACTATAGTGCTTGCTAGTGCTTGCTAAATTATTGCATCCGATTCAAGCCGATTTTACATCCGATTCAGGATAATCTTATATCCGGTTCGAGATGAGTTTATATTTGGTTCGGGACGTCTTTACATGCGGTTTGGGATGATTTCAGTCCAATATCCATCTGGATCGGCGATGAAATAAATCCCCATACCTTCATTTTCATATACCACAACACCCATTTCTTTGTGCTTTTTCAAGGCTCCTTCATAATCGTCGGTACGGAACGCCAAATGAATTTCATTATCCCCTAGATTATATGGACGGTCCCAATCACGTAGCCAAGTCAATTCCAACTCATGCTCTGTATATGGGCTTTTTAAATATACCAAAATGAAAGAACCATCTTCCGCTTCTTTACGGCGAGACTCTTCTAAAAATAGAGCGTCTTTGTAGAAAGCTAGGCTCTTGTCGAGATCTTTGACGTTAATATTATTATGTGCAAACGAAAATTTCATGATAGTCTCCTTTTCAATTCCTACAAAAACTACCTTACTTATCATCTTATCATATTCATCTAGTTTTTTCTATGTTTGAGGTTAAGGTATATGTTGTCATGGAGCTTACGCATAATTTTCAGCCTGAGCAGGGCCATATGCGCTCGTTACGCTGAAGTAAACCTTCAAATTTCTCGTCTCACTAATATACTCTATCCTGCAAAGGAGGGCAGCGCTTCAAATTTGAATATCGGCGAACCGTAGAGTAGTGTGTATATCTTCGCAGCGAACTTTGAACGTCCCGTTCAGTGAGTCGAGAAGATATACACACTACCCGGTTACCCAATAACAAATTGAGCGGTGCTGCCTTTGGAGGAGCGAGAAATTTGAAGATGTACATTAATTCTTTCTTTGAGTTCCGGCACATGTGATATAACCCCAATCAATCGTCCGCTATCTTGCAATCCAATCAATGTTTCCATGGCAATATCTAATGTATCTGGATCCAATGTACCAAAACCTTCGTCAATAAAGATTGTATCCATATGAATACCGCCAGCGTAGCTTTGAATAATATCTGCTAAACCTAGGGCGAGCGCTAATGATGCCAGGAAAGTTTCACCACCAGATAATGTATTCGCCGGACGAGCCACACCTGTATAGCTATCCAAAACACCAAGGTCTAAGCCTTTTTTACCACGACCTGTTTCTGAGTAGTCTGTGCGCTCTAAATTGTATCGCCCACGGCTCATGGTGTGTAAGCGGTCATTAGCTGCATAAACAACTTCATCCAGAATGGCACCTAGTACATACCGCTCAAAGGTAACATCCTTGATACCACTTTCACCACCGTTGGCCAATTCATAGAGGCGGCCAATAAACTCCACTTGTTCACGCTGTTTCGAAATAGATTTATCGAGGTCGCGCACAGTTTTCAAAGTCTGTTCCAGATGTGCTTGTTCTTTCTCCCAATTCGCCAACGTACCGATGGCTGTATCACGGGTTTGCACAGCCGCATCATATACAGCGTCTTCCACACGTTCTGTGGGCTCCGACAATGCTGCCAATTTATCGCGACTCGCTTGCAGTTGTCCCTGTAAAGTAACCAAACGTTTATCATAATCCGCCAAGGTTTTCTCGAACTCTGGTTTCTGATTTCGCGTGTCATAGATCCCAACGAATTCATCTAGCGTTATATCTTGAGTTGTAAGAGATGCATCGAATTCATTTTGAATGGTCTCCAATTGAGCTTCTGCCTCTTGTAATTGTACCGTTAGCAAATCACGTTTAGATGTATAGGCAGTAACATTCGTTTGAATGCTTTGCAGTTTATTTTGGATATCTCGCAGCATTGTTTCATAGGCTTTCACCTGTGTCCGCAATGCCTCCATATCGGATTTCCAGTTTGTCCCCTCCTGAATGCCCAACTGCGATTGCAATGAATCAACGTGGGTAAATAATTTTGTGATATCTACATCCAACGTCTGTTTTCGCTGTTTCAATGCATCAACTTGTTTACGCGTCACATCCAATTGTTGTTGCTCATACTTCAGAGATTTACGATTAGATTTCACGCGAGTATCCGTTGTTTTATGTGTACTATGCAATGACTCAAGTTCAGTGATAGATGCTATTGTTTTAGCAAGCAAATCGTCCAACACTTGCTTTAGCTCCGAAACAGCATCAGTCTGATTCACCATATCATATTTATTTTCATCAGAACTCATTGCAGATATGGTCGCATCAGAGCTCATCATAGATTTAGTCGCAGAGAGCCATTCTGACAAATCTGTATCATATTGTTTCATCAATAATGCGTAGGCGCTATCCAATTGATGGTACTTCGCCTGCGATTCATCGGATTTCTCCTGAGCCTGTTTAACGTCGTCCGCCGTGGGCACATTATCTGGTTGCTCTGCTACATGCGGATGATGGACGGATCCGCACACGGCGCAAGGTTCTCCTTCACTCAAATCAGCGGCCAATGAATATGCACTAGCCTGTGCCAGTGCATTCGCCAATGTCGTAGCTACGCGTTTATCTGATTCTGCAGATGTTTTCGCAGTCCCTAATGCAGTTTTTTTCTGATCTAATTCCGCTTGTTGCTTCTTCAAGGCGCCATATTGATTCGCCAAATCAGATAGGGCTGTCTTTTGTACTTTCGCTGTTGCCAAATCCTCCACGACGTTTTCATGCTCGCCTAACCATTGTTCATCCGTTTCAATGGCACCGGTCAACTCCGTTACCTTTGCCACGGATTGTTGCACAAGTTCTGCATTGCGCTCAATATCCCTGGCTACCTGTTCCAACTCATCTCGCTGCGATTGTAATTGATCCACTTGTGTAGATAGGGATTCCAACTGGTCCAAATTATTTTCAAACTGGCGCAACCTCACCACTTGTTCGTTATATACCGCCTCTTGTAATTGATGCTTGGCGAGTTCTTCCTTGGCTCCAGTTTCCTTGACCAGCTCTGCCTCCAAAGATGTCCCTAGTTTTTCGATCTCCTGCGTTACGGTTTTAACTAGTCCCTCTTGTGAAAGTTGCTTTTCATACACCCCAAACACAGGTTCTAGTGTAACTAGCTGAGCTAATTGTGATCGTATTGGTCCCAGTTGTCGTCCCTCATCCAGCAACGCTTGTTCTTGAGCCGTATAATTAGCCACTTCCATAGATTGAGTATCAAAGAACTTCGCTGCATCACGAATGACCTCTAATTTTTTTACTTGTTCAGTCGCCTCATCTCTACGAGATTCTAATATTTCTCGTTCAGATGCGCGATTAACAATATAATCCGCTAGGTGTCCAATGGTTAGAATTGGTTGTAATTCATCCGTGATCACATCTGCTTGTTCAGCACTGATAATTGAATCGTCTGAACCTAAATCGCCTACAGGGCTAATTCCTGATGTAATTGGCTCCGTTCGCTCAATCATTTCTAGGTACGAATTTTGTTTCTGCAAATTCTCAGAAATACCACTTTGGGCCTCTAGGTAATCTTCACGCAACCTGTCTTGTAGTCTTCGATAGATTTCCGTACGGAACAATGTATGTAACAATTCTTCTCGTTCGCTAGTGCTTGCTACCAGCAGTTTTCTAAATTCACCTTGAGGCAACAGAACGACTTGTAGAAATTGATCCTTGCGGAAACCAATGATTCTTTGAACGGTTTCTTTCACCTCATTGGCTTGTGTCGCAATGGTATCCCACTCGCTGGTTTCATCATTCCACTGGAACACAATGGCCTTGGCGCCTTGCATTTTTGTGCCTGTCCTACGTTTTTTAGCCACCTCTTGTTTTGGCAAGCGCTCGATTTTGTAGGTGCTTTCACCAACGGAGAATTCAAATATAACCTGCGTCTGTGTGTCAGGCTCGGCAAAATCACTGCGGATATTATCAGTTTTGCGCACCTCGCCACTAGGATCGCCATAAAGGGCGTATACGATAGCGTCGAGAACACTCGTTTTGCCCGCCCCCGTAGGACCTGTGATGAGGAACATTTTCGCATCATTGAGGGTTGTAAAGTCGAGATTCACCGTGCCACTATAGGGTCCGAAGGCCTGAATTTGTAACGATATGGGTTTCATGATTCGGCCTCCTATTCGTCCTTATTAATATCATCCCACAACTGATTGATATATTCCGATTGCGCCTGTGAAAGAGGCTCCTTCCACACAGCTTCGGCAAACTGCGCAAACAATTGGCGCTCATTTAAATTTTTATATTCTTGTCGCACCGGATCGAGTTCATTTCGTTCCATGCGACCTACTAATTCAAGATTCATGCAATGGGGATAGGCTTGACGTAATTTAGCCATGCCGTCGATGATTGGTGCTGTATCGAGGAGCTCCACCTTCATATAATTCTCCTTATGTTGTTGTTGTAATGTACGGTCATTTAATAAATCATCAAACAGACCACGTAGTACCACTACATCACGCTTCGCCTCTATGGGAATAAACTCTAGGGACACCTTTCCTTTTTTATCCATATCTACGATGGTGAAGGATTTTTGCTGATTACTTTCATCAAAGGAATATTTCAATAACGACCCACTATAGCGGATATAATCCGCCCCTGCTCGTTGGGATCCGTGCAAATGTCCTAGCGCTGCATAATTAAAGTTTCTAAATACAGCGGGATTCACAACCTCATTACCGCCCACCGATAATACACGTTCAGAACCACCTACTTCACCACCGGCCACAAAGGCATGGGATAAAGCAATCTTGCGAGTTTTCTTTGGTACAAGGCTAGCGAGGTAATCGCTCCAGCGTTGATAGACGGAGTCGTAGTCATGTCTATGAATATCCTCTGCAAACGAATTTATCTCGACTACATCTACTGCTTCATCAACAGCTAACTCGTTACTCTCAGCAAATAAATCTAATTGTTCTATATCGGTTTTAACCGATTTTTTATCTGCTTTACTTGTTTTCGTAGATTTACTTGTTTTCGTAGATTTATTTGCATGATTAGCAACACTACTCAAATTAGAACTTTCACCATTTCTATTCAACGCCACATCAATGCGTCGCGGTTCTGCAAAAGGCATCGGACAGATAGCGATATCTCCAAATTCATCTTGCACTGTAAATGGCGCCATGGCATGCTCCGGTGTACCCCAAATATGGACGCCACTATTGGCCAGCATATGACGGCCCACCTCGAGTCGCTCAGGCCCATCATGATTACCACTGATTCCAAAAAGAGGAATATTATAATCCATCGCTAGTTTTGTGATAACAGAATCCCACAATTCAACAGCCTCAACTGGTGGCACAGAGCGATCATAAATATCTCCGGCCAATAAAATGCCATCTATATTTTGGTCTTTCAACAGGTCGAAAAATTGATGTTCCAATACATGCGCCTGGTCCTCAGTCAAATATCGGGCATAAAAAATACGGCCCAGATGCCAGTCCGCCGTGTGCAATAATCTCATGAGACCTCCCCCTTATGCCTCTTTCACCTTGATATACTCAATGTACTGATTGCCCCATACCTCGAGACTATCTAGCACAATTTTGAATTGTTCACCTATCGGTGTTAGAGAATACTCTACGCGTGGCGGCACCTCTGGATACACAGTTCGTTTTACTAAGCCCTCCTCCTCAAGGAATCTAAGTTGCTTCGTCAATGTAGTTTGGGTTAAATCGGCCATTTCACGATGCAATTCATTAAAACGTTTCGTTCCTCCGCTCAAATGATGCATCACTAAAATCGACCATTTCCCAGCCAATAATTTCTGTGTCGTTACATATGGACAGATACCAAATAAATTTTCTGCACTCATTTCTTGTACAGGTTTCGATATACCCATGATTCCCCCTAATTTATTTTTATATTTTAAATCCTTATAGTTACACAATACTATCATAAAAGATATTTACCACACTAAAAGATCGTACTTGTGTAAAATATTGTACAATTCCATACTATAGTTACAAGTTAATTCAAGTGTAACAGAATTACATATTTTTGCAATAGAAAGAGGTAGATAATTATGAACATCGCAATTATTGGTATTACAGGAAAATCCGGTCATTTAATCGCAGCCGAAGCAGAAAAACGCGGTCATCAAGTTACAGGCATTGTACGCAACAAACAAAAATATAATGGTAATGCTATTGAAAAAGACATTATGACCCTTACCGCTCAGGATTTATCTCAATTTGATGTAGTAGTCCAAGCCACAGGTTATTGGACACCAGATACATTACATTTGCATAAGGATGGTTTAATCCACGTAGCGCAACAATTACGCAATAGCTCTACACGTTTATTTGTTGTTGGTGGCGCATCTAGCTTGTACATGGATAAAGATCATACACTTCAACGTTTCAACACCCCTGATTTCCCAGAAGCATACAAACCAGTCGCTGGTGCCATGAAGGAAGGTCTCAATGCATTACGCACATTTAGCGATGTGAACTGGACCTACATCAGCTACGCAGATTACGCCAATGCGTTTGTAGACGCTATTGAAAATAATAACCATACACGCCAACGTTTATCTGTCATTCAAAAATAAATTATAGACTGAAAATACTAAAGCTCGTGCTCAGAGATGATTATTTCTCTGAACACGAGCTTTCTAGTTATATAGTTGTTTCTCTACGCTATTTCAATAAAGTATTTTATTTACTTTCACAAAAATCATTTTCATCGCCGAATTATGCATTGTCCACGATAGAACGAAGCATAGCGATTTCCTTTGCGTAACCGTCCAACTCATTTGGCGTTTCCAAATAGAACGGCAAGTTTGTCAATTTCGGATGTGTCACGATACGCGCGATGGCATCGATACCGATATGACCTTCGCCGATTTTTTCATGACGGTCCTTGTGGGCGCCAATCGGATTTTTAGAATCGTTCAAATGAATAGCATGTAAACGATCAATACCAACGATAGAATCAAATTCATCGAGAACGCCCTCCAAATTATTGACGATATCATAACCGCCTTCGTGGATGTGACATGTATCGACACAAACACCGAGGTATTCTTTTAGTTTAACGCCATCAATAATACGCGCCAATTCTTCAAATTTAGACCCCACCTCTGTGCCCTTGCCTGCCATCGCTTCAAGAAGCACTGTCGTTTTCATGCCTGGGAACATTACTTCGTTGAGGCAATCAATGATATATTCGATGCCTTGATCCATCCCCTGTTTTACATGACTGCCTGGGTGAAAGTTATACATATTCCCAGGAATATATTCCATGCGCTCCAAATCTTCACGCATAGAATTTTTCGCAAATTCACGCAAATCGGGTTTTGCTGCACAGGCATTCAATGTGTATGGAGCATGAGCAAGCAACCGGCCAAAATTATGTTCCTCCATGTATGCCACAAGAGCCTTCATGTCCGCCTCGTCAAAAGCACGTACTTGACCACCACGGGGATTACGAGAGAAAAATTGGAATGTATTCGCCCCAATAGAGCTGGCCTCTTGGCCCATATGTAAATAGCCTTTACTAATCGATAAATGGCTGCCAATAACAAACATAGTAAATCCTTTCTGTCTATAATAGTTCACTTAGTATCTATCCTAATAGTATACAGGCGATACTGTAGGTGTTAATGTATCCTATATAATTTTTTAGTTATTTCTCTAATCTGACCATAAAATAACCCCATGGCACAGGTTTTCCTATGTCATGGGGTTACGGTTTTAATGACTCTGTTTACGTAAGCAATCAGGGCAAATACCTTCAAAGGTAATCTGTTGACCTGTTACTCGATATTCGCTACCTTCCTCAACGATTTTGGAAATAGCCTTCGAATCGATACCCATCAAATCCTCTACCTTGTTGCAAACTGTGCAACGGATATGAGAGTGATTTTGTGTATCCCAGTCATAACGAGCGCAATCATCGCCAACGTCAAGAACTTTTACAAGACCGATTTTTTCAAAAATTTCCATCGTTTTATATACTGTCGCCAAGCTCATGCTAGGATGTTCAGCGCGTAAACTTTGATAAATCAGTTCTGCAGTTGGATGATTATGATGACCAGTTAATGCCTGGTAAATAGCGATACGTTGAGGAGTAACTTTAAACCCTTCACTACGTAAAATTTGAGCAATATCCATACTACTCAACCTTTCTTCCACTTGAAAATAAAATGTTCATCACTCATGAACACAGTTATCTATTACAACTCTAAAAGTGTCAATAAATAACTATTATTGTTTACTAATTATATCATGTTTTATAGCAAATTAGCAATACTTTAAGGCTCATAAACCCAATTTCAAAAATAACACCTTCAAGACTAATCTTTGTTGAGGTACTTAACACAAGAACCCCCAGAAAGGATTCATTACCATGAGCTTAGACGTTATGTCTAGTCGAATGGGAATGAACCTTTCTAGGGGTTTGCCTGTTTATATTACATCAAAGTTTAGTCTTCGAAGTAAGGTTTGAAATTGGCTTTATGAGCTGGTTTTCTTTCGCCAGAGCGAGGACGACTAGCACGGTCATCACGTCTTGGACGGTCACCGTCTTTGCGATCACGTCTAGGTCGCTCATCATCACGGCGTTCACGACGAGGACAATCACCATCACGACGGTCACGGCGTGGACGATCGCCATCGCGTCTTTCGCCATCACGGCCCTCACGACGACGGTCACCAGAACGGCGACGATCGCGGTCACGACCACGGCCGCCTTCACGACGAGATTTACGTACGCGCAATGGTTTTTCTTCTGTAATATTTACAGGTGTTTGATCCGGTTCCTTAGTCAACAATTTCAATGCTGCTGCTAATAATGTTACAGAATCAGTGTCATTCAACAATTCTTCTGCACTGGAACGGAATGGTGCTAATGCTTCTGCGTTGTCAGTCATTTCAACGAGGCTTTCGATTGCCAAACGTTGTTGACCTTCTAGAACCTCACCCAAGGATGGGGCACGACGACGAGCGATTTTACGTGTAATCAAACGTTCGATGGCATGCAAATGTTCCATCTCACGAGGGATAACGAATGTGAAAGCTTCGCCAGTTTTACCCGCACGGCCTGTACGACCAACACGGTGCGTGTAGCTTTCAGGATCTTGAGGTAAATCATAGTTGTATACATGAGATACACCAGAGATATCAAGACCACGAGCTGCTACGTCAGTAGCTACTAAAATATCGATAATGCCTTCGCGGAATTGGCGAATAACACTGTCACGTTTCTGTTGGGATAAATCACCATGAATCCCCTCAGCCATGTAACCACGTTTTTTCAAGCCTTCCGTTACTTCATCAACACGACGTTTTGTACGCGCAAAGATGATAGCAAGTTCTGGAGCTTGAATATCGAACAATCGGCACAATACGTCAAATTTTTGACGGTCTTGTACTTCGATGTAGTACTGTTCGATAGAGTCCATAGTAAGTTGAGTCGCTTTCATACGAATCAATGTTGGTTCTGTTAGGTATGTTTCAGCCAAGTTTTGAATTGCTTTTGGCATTGTGGCAGAGAATAACAAAGTTTGGCGTTCTTCAGGAACTTCTTGCAAAATTTTGTTGATGTCATCTACGAAGCCCATGTTTAACATTTCGTCAGCTTCATCAAGAACGACGATTTTAACTTGGTCTAATTTAATGGAACCACGATCCATATGGTCCATCAAGCGGCCTGGTGTTGCCACAATGATTTGTGGGTTCTTACGCAATGAGCGGAATTGACGATTAATGTCTTGACCGCCATAAATAGGCAACGCTTGAATGTCCGTGTATTGAGCCATTTTGTTGAGCTCTTCAGCTACTTGAATAGCTAATTCACGAGTTGGAGATAAAATAACCACTTGAACGTGACGATTAGTCCCGTCTACGCGTTCCAACACAGGAATACCGAATGCGGCCGTTTTGCCAGTACCTGTTTGAGCTTGACCGATCATGTCTTGACCACTCATGGCAACTGGGATAGCTTCCTGTTGAATTGGCGTAGGCTCTTCAAAGCCCATGTCGTTTAACGCTCTTAGAACAGGTTCGCTAATCATTAATTGTTCAAATTTTTCTAACATAAAATATGTGTTTCCTCCTTCGTGCACGAATTATGCACGTTAGAATAGTATAACATATATTTAAAATTATAGATACCTCGATAGGTTCAAATTACACGAATCGGGGAAACTATAGAATTCAAAAATAAAAATATACTCCCCCATAGTCGATGTAACAAGGACTTTTTAGAATAATGCAATAAGAAATTAAATCCTAGTAATAAATTATCTATATAAAACAAGGACTGTGAAAGTGCCACTACAGCAACTTTCACAGTCCCCAATTTTACTATTTCAAATCAAATTTTACTATTTCAAATCAACTAGACTAATGATTTAACAATATATTCTATCGATCTAAGTCATATAGGCCAGATGGTTGATCATTAAGATTGATAATGATGGATTTCATTTGAGTATAATGTTCCAACATTACTTTATGAGTTTCACGACCAATACCAGATTGTTTTACGCCGCCAAATGGAGCGCCAGCTGGGATAGAGTTGTATGTATTAACCCACATACGACCAGTTTCAACGGCACGTGCTACGCGGATAGCTCTGTTAATATTTTGAGTAAATACGCCACCGCCTAGACCATATTGACTATCGTTAGCCATTTCGATAACTTCTTCTTCACTATGGAATTTGATAATTACCGCAACTGGTCCAAAGATTTCTTCACGAGCTACGCGCATATCATTAGTTACGTTTGTAATCAATGTTGGGCGTACGAAGCAACCTTTATCAAGGCCATCTTCTGTAACGCGTACGCCGCCAGCAGCGATAGTAGCGCCTTCTTGCTTAGCAATTTCAACATATTCTAGCACTTTACGAACTTGACCTTCATAACTAGCAGAACCCAATTGTGTATCGTCATTCCAAGGCAATCCTACTTTTACATTGTTAAACAATGTGGACAACTCAGCTACGAATTTATCATAAATTGTGTCTTGTACAAAAATACGGGAGCCTGCACAACATACTTGACCTTGGTTGAACAAAATGCCGAGCATCGCACCATCAAGGGCTTGTTCCCAATTAGCATCTTCAAAGAAGATATTCGCAGATTTACCGCCCAATTCCAAAGTAGCAGGAATCAAACGTTGGGATGCCGCTTTGTAAACGTCGAGACCAACTTCTGTACTTCCTGTGAAAGCCAATTTGCTGAAACCAGGGTGATCCAAGATAAATTGACCAGATTGGGAACCTTTACCAGTTATGATGTTCACAACGCCTGGAGGGAGGATATTTTTCAAAACATCGCCAAGTTCCAACAGACTCAAGGATGTATGGCTGGATGGTTTAATAACTACTGTACAACCAGATGCCAATGCAGGTGCTAATTTCCAAGCAGCCATCAAGAATGGGAAGTTCCAAGGTACAACTTGACCTACAACCCCAATTGGATCATGAACAATCAATGCCATTGTATTGTCGTCAAGCATAGTAGCGGAACCTTCTTCTGCACGAAGAACGCCGGCAAAATATCTGAAGTGATCAGATGCAAATGGAATATCTAAACCGCGAGTTTCACGGATTGGTTTACCATTATCATGAGTTTCTACTTGTGCGAAATGCTCCAAATGAGCATCAATCGCATCTGCAATAGCTAATAAATAATTAGCACGTTCAATTTTAGATGTATGTTTCCACGTTTTGAAAGCTTCTGTAGCTGCATCCACAGCGCGATCAACGTCTTCTTTTGTTGCTTCTGCACATTTAGCTAACAATTCACCATTAGCTGGGTTGTGTGCTTCAAATAATGTACCGTCAGATGCTGGTACCCATTCATTATTAATTAATAATCCATATGTTTCTTTTAGGTTCAAGCTCATGTGACACCTCCGAAAAAAGAAATAATAGTGAAGCTTTAAAGTAATAATAATTTTCTACTTCTGATTGTATTGTATCATCTATATCTAATTTTTTCAATATGTATTTTGTAAATTAAATAGAATTTTTTCAATATCAAATTATCATTCAAAAAAATAGGACAGCATTCAATGAGAAGGACTGTCCAGTCTATAAAATACCCCCAATATTAGATTATTGATTCTACTATTGGGGGCATTTTATCTATTAATCACTATTCAATTTATGCTTTTTTCTTGTTCTTCTCTTTGTTTTTTAAGGCTTTCACAGAGAGACCGATACGATTACGTTTTACGTCAACAGAAATAATTTCTGCCTCGATGATATCCCCTACGGCGAGTACATCGGATGGATGTTGACGACCATTACATACCTCGCTGCGGTGCAAGAGACCATTTGTTTTCAAACCAAAGTCGATGAAGGCGCCAAAGTCCACAACATTATGAACAGTACCTGTTACCACAGTACCAACCTTGATATCCTCAAGGCTCACAACATGTTTACGAGTCAATGGTGCTGGTAGATCTTCACGTGGATCGCGACCTGGTTTTGCCAAAGCATCTAAGATATCCCGAACAGTTGGTACACCAGCGTTCAATTTGCCGGCCAATTTTTCAGCATCTACTAATGGCAATTTGACCTGCAATTGTTCGAGGGATTTTTTATCTTGTAAATCCTTCAACGTGAATCCTAATTCGCCTACGATTTGTTCAGCTAGTTCATAGGATTCTGGATGGACGGATGTATTATCCAACGCATTTTTACCTTGTTGCAAACGAAGGAAACCGGCACATTGTGTGAAGGCAGCTGGTCCTAAACGAGGTACTTTCAACAATTCTTTACGGCTCTTGAAGGCACCTTTCTCTTGGCGATAGGCCACGATATTTTTAGCCACCGCACTGGAGATACCAGCGATGTGTTGCAAGATGGCTGGAGATGCAGTATTCAATTCAACGCCTACATGGTTAACTACGGTTTCTACCACTTGGTCCAAAGTATTGGTCAATTGTTTTTGATTAACATCATGTTGGTATTGACCAACGCCAATGGATTTTGGGTCGATTTTAACAGATTCAGCCAATGGATCTTGTACACGACGAGCAATGGATACGGCACCACGAATGGTTACGTCCAAATCAGGTAATTCGTCGATAGCGAGTTTAGAGGCAGAGTACACGGAGGCACCTGCTTCGTTGGTGATGATGTAATGACAGTTCAATTTTTCTTCCTCAATCATAGTGGAAGCAAATTGTTCCGTTTCGTAAGAGGCCGTACCATTACCGATAGATAATAGTGTGACGCCAAATTTACGAATTTTATTGGCCAATACCTTTTGTGCCTCTTTGCGAAGCTTTTCACTATTCGTTAAATAGTAGGCACCATAATCGAGCACATTACCTTGGGCATCGATGATGGCCATTTTACAACCAGTACGGTACCCTGGATCAAGGCCCATGATGACATGACCTGCCAATGGTGGTTGTAACAATAGATTTTTAAGGTTTACTGCGAAGATTTTGATAGCTTGTTCATCCGCATTTTCTGTGAGTTCATTACGAATTTCACGCTCCAATGCTGGATATAGCAAACGTTTATACGCATCAGCTACCGCTGAAGATTTATATTCGGAGAAAATAGAATTGCCTTTATGCAATTTGCCAATCATGTATTCGATGTATTTATCGTCAGGAACGGTAATGCCTACTTTCAAAGCACCTAGTTTCTCGCCGCGGTTGATAGCCAAAATACGATGGGATGGCATTTGACGGATTGGTTCTGCATATTCGCCGTATTGCAAGAAACCTTGTTGTACCTCTTCGTCGCCAGCGAGTACAGTTTGTACAAAGCCTTCATTCCACATCGTTTTACGCAAGTATTTACGGAATTCGGCACTATCGCTCACCATTTCCGCTACAATATCAGATGCACCTTGAATGGCATCCTCCGGCGTTGGCACTTCATCGTTGATGAAATCTACTGCGATTACCAATGGATCACC
Source organism: Negativicutes bacterium (assembly GCA_009929605.1). Lineage (GTDB taxonomy): Bacteria > Bacillota > Negativicutes > Veillonellales > Veillonellaceae > Veillonella > Veillonella absiana. The sequence goes on along the minus strand of SAAC01000020.1, from coordinate 7,415 downwards.
ATTGGCTACGGAATCGTCCATAATCATTGTGGCCAATGGTTCCAATCCACGTTCACGAGCAATGGATGCGCGGGTGCGTTTTTTAGGGCGGTATGGTAAATACAAATCCTCTAACTCTTGCAATTTTGTGGCTTTCATCAAAGCTGCGTTGAGCTCGTCCGTCATTTTTTCCTGTTCCGTAATGGACGCCACGATTTCCTCGCGACGTTTTTCCAAATTGCGGAGGTACTGGATGCGTTCCTCGATGGTACGTAATTGCTCGTCTTGCAATTCCCCTGTCACCTCTTTGCGGTAACGAGCGATGAATGGCACCGTGTTACCATCGTCTAATAACTCAACTGCCGCTTGCACTTGCTTAGGGCGCACTGCTAATTCCTTAGCAATAATCTCAAACATTCTCTCGTTCATGAATACAAATCCTTTCAACTATCATTTTTGTGAAAGCCCCAAAGGGCATTCTGCGATAGGTGTTACATGCTACTACTTAATAACGCCTCGATGGGCGCAAAATTATCTACTAGTTATCTACTGATTATTTACGTTTATAAGTTACAAATTTGTGTGGATATTTATTTTTCTCATCCACTGTACCCTCGATGGTTTCCACAATTTCAAATTGTGATGCATCAAATTCTGGGAAGAACGCATCGCCCTCAAAGGTGTGATCCACTTCGGTAATGTGCATCACATCTACGAATGGCAAAAACGCCTCATAGATTTGCGCCCCACCGATAACATAGGCCGCGTCCAAATCCTTGGCTGCCTCTGCCACAGCCTCAGGGGAATGGAAAATACGCACGCCCTCTGGCGCATCAAAGCCTTTGTCCTTTGTAATGACCCAATGCTCACGATTCGGCAATAAGAATGGCAGACTCTCAAAGGTCTTGCGGCCCATGATAATCACATGGCCTGTTGTCTTCTCTTTAAAGAATTTCAAATCATTTGGCAAATGCCAAATCAAAGTATTATCTTTGCCAATGACACGATTATGAGCCACTGCTACGATTAATGCTAACATATTGTTCCTCATACATCGACTTGTCCACAGCACATAGTATTTTTACGTACAAAATGGGGTCAAATGTTTTAGTTATCCACTTAGTTTTAAAATTATCCACAAAACTTTGCACACCAAGCTATTGGGTTTCCACAAATTATACACATTTTACGCACAACCTAATTTCTCAATAGATATGCTGGTTTTTCAAATATTCGAACTTAGTTATCCACAATATCCACATTTTGTTGTAAATGAGTTACGCACAAAATATATGTTCGCCACTAACTTATCCACAAAGTTATACACAAACAACTCATAACTCCAGTATTTACGTGAACTTGCGGTACATTTTACAGAACCATTACGATAATTACTGGGGATTTCCTGCGTGCATTTGCAGAAATCCGCTCCCTATCGTATTGATATACACTACAAAATTTCGGTAATTTATACGGCCACTTCCATGGATAGTTTTCCAAGATGTTCATAGCCATCAAGAACAACATCCTCTGGTTTAAAGTCATAGAAATCATGAATCTCAGGATTTACAATGATTTTTGGTGCCGCCAATGCTTGATTGCGACGAGATAATTGCTCACGTAATGCATCTACATGATTTTCATAAATATGTGCATTGTTGATGACATGGGTAAATTTACCTGGCTTCAATCCTGTCACTTGGGCAATCATGCACACCAAGGCAGCGTATTGTGCTGTATTAAACGGAATGCCAAGGCCCATATCGCCACTACGTTGTACGAGCATGCAATTCAAATGGCTATCCGCCACATCCCACAATGTTTCATACGCACATGGTTGCAACGCCATATCCGGTAAATCCTCGATATTCCACAATGTCACAATCATGCGACGACTGTCTGGATCATGTTTAATGGTGTTAATCAAATTATCTAACTGTTTGTATTTCGCAATTTGGTAGCCATAGGCTTTGCCGATGGTACCGTCTTCGCGCATCCATTTGTCCCAAACGCGAACGTTCATGTCTTGCAACTTGCGCACATCATTGGATTGCATTTGCCAAATCCATAACAATTCTTTCACCGCCGTTTTGAAAGCCACGAATTTCGTAGTCAAAATCGGGAATTCCTCTTGCAAATCAAATTGCATGATTTGATGAGGCAATTTATACGTCGCCACGCCAGTTCGGTTTTGCCCGAATGTGCCGTGTTCTAGAATGTTTTCAATAATTTGAAGGTACTGTGTATCAGCTAAACTCATGGTATCACTCCCTATCTATGTACTATGTTGTGTATTATAACAATGTTCTATGTGAAAGCTATGAAATGCGCTATCCCCATTTCATGTTGGGATAGCACAAACCAACTATTAACCTCTATAATTTGCGATGGCCTCTAAAAACGATGTGCCATATTTTTTTAATTTCGCCTCACCCACACCTTTGACGGCATGAAACTCGGCTAAAGTACTTGGTTTCAAATTGGCCAAGTCGATGAGCACTGTATCTGGGAAAATCAGATATGGAGGAATCTTAGCCTCTTGTGCAAGGGCCTTTCGATGCAAACGCAAGTGTTCAAATAGACCGGAACTGCCCGATGTGCGATTGACCATGGCAGCGCCTCTAGCGCCAGCCGAACGGCTAGTTCCGCCGTTTCCACTGAATCCATTTGATGCACCAACGGAACCTGCCCCACCGAAAGATCCAGTACCACTAGCATTACGCATGGTATCTGCATTTCGTCTGCCACTGACGGATTTACGTTTTGGTACGAATACCTCTTGGCGAATTTCCTCTACCTCTTTATGACCGGCTAGAACCTCTTCGGCACCAGCGGTGAGTGAAAGTATGGGATATTTACCAGTTGATGATTGCAAATAACCAGAGGCAACAAATTGATGAATGAGGCCTTTGATTTCTTTATCTCCAATATCACTGAGATAACCAAATACTGGCAGCGCATCATAGCCGGCGCGGGTAATGCGTTCCGTTCTTTCACCACGAACGATAGAACAAATCATGGTCGCCCCAAATCGTTCCTCGGTGCCACGGATGGCACGGAATATAGCCTTAGCCTCGCGCGTTACGTTCACCGTATTGCCTTGAGACTCGCAAGAACTACAATTGTCGCAACGATCCCAAGGGGTGCTTTCACCAAAGTAATTAATCATGTATTTACGAAGACACGTACTACAGAAGCAGTAGTCGATCATGGCTTGCAATTTGCGCAGTTCCACGTCCTGACGGCCCGCCTCATGGCTGCCCTGACTGATGAGGTACTTGTGAATCTGCACGTCCTGACCATTGTACAGGAGAATGCATTCCGCCGGCGCCCCATCGCGACCGGCCCGACCTGCCTCCTGATAATAGGATTCCATATTGCGCGGCATCTGGTAATGCAGCACATAGCGCACATTGCTCTTGTCGATGCCCATGCCGAACGCATTAGTGGCCACCATGACCTGCACCTGATCGTAGGCATAATAATTTTGCATCGTCTTGCGCAACTCGTCGGACAAACCGGCATGGTAATAGCCCGTCGAAATACCCGCCTTGGTCAGATTGTTATAAACCTTTTCCACATCCTTGCGGGTGGAACAGTAAATAATCCCATTCTCCTCCGCATGTTGAAGCACGTAATCGACGATAAAATCCATGCGCTGGGACGTGCGAATAACGGAAAATTTCAAATTTGGTCTATCGAATCCCGTCACATGCACGTTCGCATCCTGCAATCCTAGCAATTTACGAATATCATTTTCAACAGACTTCGTCGCTGTCGCTGTGAAAGCGCCGATTACCGGGCGATGGCGCAATGTTTTGAGGAATTCCCCAATCATCCGATAGGACGGACGAAAATCGTGTCCCCACTCAGAAATACAATGGGCTTCATCCACGATGACCTGCGCAATGGGCATGCCACGCAACACGTTACAGAAGAATGTGGAATCCAATCGTTCTGGTGCGATATATAGTAATTTAATTTGACCACTGCGAATGAGATACATAGTCTTGCTAAATTCCGCTTGTGATAGGGTACTGTTAATCAATGCCGCAGGCACATTCATTTCGAGAAGTCCGTCTACCTGGTCCTTCATCAACGAAATAAGTGGCGAAAACACGATGGTCAAGCCTTGTTTACATAGTGCAGGCACTTGAAAACAAATGGATTTTCCCGCCCCGGTCGGCATGATACCGAGCACGTCCTCGTTGCGAAGTAACGCCTCTACCGGAGCCACTTGGGCAGGACGAAAAGAGGCATAGCCCCAATAGGTATGCAATATCTCGAGAGCCCGTTTCATTTGGGCTGATTGCTCCATGGCTATGCCTCCTTTCATCGTTACAGTTCATTGTCGGTTACATTATCTAAAGTTACATACGACTGGAATTAGTCATTCAGGTCATAACGACTTCCAATAGCTATGGTTAGCCGTACATTCAGGTCGATCATAAAATAAACCACTATATACTCACAAGTATGTAAAATCACATTGAGTTTTAGTCAGTATCTTGTGGTTCATTTCGAAATATATCTATATTATATACCATATTTATTAATTTACATAGTCACTTTAACTAAAGCATTATACAATTATCCTATAGGTTACATTCGCTAAAGGAGGGTATTTATAATGGTAGAAATCACCTTAGAATTCTCTGATGAAGAGTATCGATTACTCAAAGAATTATCCTCAAAACACACTATAACAATTGAAGAATTTGCTAAAACAACTGCATTGGACGCCATTGGAAATGACGAAAAATTCCAAGAGTTTCGAATTTTTCAAGCAAAACCATTACTGCCAGCCGCTGTTGTGTGTACTAATAATCCATCTAGCATTAAAAGAGCTTCACTCTTAGGCTCATAATCTGTAACAAAGCTCTCGTCTGGCAATACGCAAAGTAAGTCACGTCCCATATAGGCTTCTTCTGGGCACACACCAAGTACGGCCTCCATCGCAGCTGTTACTGGCACCTCTGTTAGCTCGTAAGCCGGGAATGTCATTTCATAACCATTTTCTACGCGGTTTACGAATAAATCACCGCTCATAGTGTGAAATACGATAGTTGATTCCTTAAAATTGCATTCATTAAAAATCACAAATGCTGTTGCTAATGTAGCATGACCACATAAATCGACCTCACTGCCAGGTGTAAACCAACGTAAATCAAAGCCATTGCCATCAGCCGCAGCTTGTACAAAGGCCGTTTCAGACAAATTGTTTTCAATGGCAATGAGCTGCATTTGTTCATCAGTGAGTGGTTGTTCCACTAAGCACACCGCAGCGGGATTGCCTTTAAATACGATATCGGTAAATGCATCTACAATAAATTGTTTCATCGATAGGCCTCCATTTCATCAGCATCGCAAATTTATATAAATAGTGTCTGTGTCCAATATAAACGATAATAGGATTTTATATACCCTGATTACCAGTGTTGTATGCAAAAATAAAATCTATAGAAAGTTAGAACTTTCACCTTGTATTGTGGTAAAATAAATCTATTATTGTGTTTTATTATAGTTATGTATTGAGTAAGTTGCAAGGAGGTCAATTTCATGACCAACAACATTATGATCATCATCGCCTTTGCATTGTACCTGGGCCTGATGATGTATATCGGTGTGTATTATTATCGCAAATCTAACAGTATCGGCGATTATATTCTCGGCGGGCGTCAGCTTGGGCCTTGGATTACAGCCCTCAGCGCGGAAGCGTCGGACATGAGTGGTTGGATGCTGATGGGTGTGCCGGGGCTAGCGTATAGCACAGGGATTTCTGGTCTCTGGATTGCTGTGGGGCTTACACTAGGCACTTGGGCGAACTGGCAGTTCGTATCCCGTCGTTTGCGTAACCATACAGAAATTTCTAATGACAGTCTCACATTGCCGGATTTCTTGAAGAATCGTTTCCACGATCAATCTCATTCCGTGGCGGTTATCTCAGCGCTGTTCATTCTGATATTCTTCCTAATTTACACATCCTCCGGCTTTGTAGCGGGCGGCAAATTATTCAATACCATATTTGGTCTTGATTACACCGTGTCGCTATTTATCACGGCCGGCATCGTAGTGTTCTACACATTCCTCGGTGGCTTCCTCGCCGTATCTTGGACAGACTGTATTCAAGGGGCTCTCATGTTCTTCGCTATTATAGCGGTGCCAACAACAGCAGCCTTTGCATTGGGTGGTCCAGTGGACACAGCATCGCTCATCGCTCGCGAATTCCCACAAGGTTTAAATATCTGGGGGAATGAAAGTGACCCATTCAAATTGTTCATCGGCATTATCTCTGCATTAGGTTGGGGCCTCGGCTATTTCGGTCAACCACACATTCTCGTGCGTTTCATGGCCATCTCCGATGCTCGTGAGCTGAAAAAATCCATGAACATCGCTATGGTGTGGGTAATCCTTTCCCTTACTGCGGCGGTTATGGTTGGTCTTGTTGGTCACGTATATCTCCTTCCTGAAAGACTCGAAGGCGTTCAAGTAGAAACAATCTACCTCGTTATGACAGAGCGTTTGTTCAGTCCATTCATGGCTGGTCTCATCTGGTCTGCTGTTCTAGCAGCTATCATGAGTACAGCATCTGCTCAATTATTGGTAACAGCATCTGCAATTTCCAATGACTTCTACCATAACTTGATTCATCCTGGTGCTAGTGACAAAGAACTCGTATTAGTCAGCCGCATCACAGTATTATTAGTAGCTGCTATCGCTATTTACATGGCACTAGATCCTGACAGCTACATTTTAACAATGGTTGCCTATGCTTGGGCTGGCTTTGGTGCTGCCTTTGGTCCTGCCATCGTGTTCTCCTTGTTCTGGAAACGCATGACTCGCCACGGCTGTATCGCTGGTATCCTCGTAGGTGGTCTCACAGTATTGATTTGGAAACAATTCGGCTGGCTTGGCCTTTACGAAATCATCCCTGGTTTCATCTTCTCCTCCATCGCGATTTATGTGGTAAGTATTATGGATAAACTTCCACCTAGAGCGGTAATTAGAGATTATAGAGCAGCAGAAAAAAAACATAGTTTATAGAAGGAAGCCCCAGGCTACCGTCCTCTCATTCCGAACGCTTCGCGTAAGTCATTCGAGGACGGCAGCCTGGGGCTTTTTCTTTAAAACAGATGTGTAGAGGAGACGAAGACGCGACATTTAGCGGCTCTGCGTTTCCTCTATTTTATTACTCTGCAAACCAGAGAATCTGCTCAGCAGAGTAGTTTTCGATAGACTTTCCTTTAGGTACGTACTTTCTGAAAATGCGATTGTGACGCTCATCCATATAGCTCTCTCATAAGAGCTATATGGATGAGCAAAATATACCATTATATCATATCGTTCTAACTGAGATAATTCCGCAAACTCAGTTCCGTTGTCTGCTGTAATTGTTTTAAATACAGTAGCAAATTGTGATCCATAATATATTTTGA
>SAAC01000088.1 GCA_009929605.1 Negativicutes bacterium | reverse complement strand
ATCGCAGGCAATTACATTAACAACCAAGTGTTTACTATGAGTCAGGAGAAAAATGCCGATGATTTGGGATTTGATATCCTGGCGGACTCTCAATACAACATTGGCGGTGCTGCTGGTGCGATGGCGGTAATGCGTAATACTTATGGAGATAAAACGTATCGTGAGGGATTTGCACAAGTGTTGGCCCCTAATAACCATCCAAAGGCCTCTGCCCGAGTAACGGAAAATATTAAACGCATGTATGAGTATTCCGGTAAACATGTGAATGTGGTGGATAATGCAGTTATCGTAGATGGCGACAATATTTACACGCCAGCGGCTAGTGGTCGGTATACTGGTGAGGAACGATCCTATTATATGGCTGGTAAGTTGGCAAAACTCTACCATGATAATAAAATTACTAACGGTTCAGCCTCCTACTCTGGGGCTACTGTGACCGTAGCTGGCGAGTCTATTGTGACTACCCCTGGATCCGACGTAGCCTTGATGGTGGCCACAAATCTTAATAATGCCTTTGTGAAAGCAGGCGGAAAATCTGCATCAAAGACTACAAAGGAGAAAGTTAAGAAAGAAAAAAATAAAAAAGATTCTAAAACTAGTACAACTACATCAACTAGTGGCAATGTAGATTTATCGAATTTAAGCAAATAAATATTCATAAGTTAGGCTTATTCTTATGATAAACTGGAGAAACTGATTTTATATGCAAATTTTACATATATAATCAGTTTCCTTTCCATAAAAACATTTGTATTTTTTCATGAAAAACAATATACTTAATTAGTTAACAGATTTATCCGAAGGGTATGTGTCGGAGGTCTTATTTTGTGTTTTGTGGTTGGGATGGACTTTCACCAGACCACGTATTAGAGGGAGTTGGATTCTACTATGGAACAACCAATTTTATCCCCGTACATGATGGAACGAAATCCATCCGGGATTCGATTAGGACAAATTAAATTTTTAGAGCGTCAGGACCGCCCAATTTTGGTGAACGGTTCTATTGGCAATGTTATGCGTCCTATGTATCCCGCCATGCAGCAGCGTCTATTTAATTTAGGCGCCCCTGAAAGTCCATTTGCTACTGGCATCGTACCGTACGTTCCAACGGCGGGTACGCCGGAGTGTCAGGAGGCATTTCGTCATATTATGCGCAGTCAAGGATTTGATCCTACAGGCCTGGATGTGCTCGTTACAGACGGCGCATCTATGGCGATGGAAATTATCATGCTCGGCGTTTGTGGCGGTGCAGGCGAAGATTATCGTCCGCTCTTGATGTTTGACCCATCGTATACGAATTATGATGCGGTTGGTAAACGTATCGGCCGTGAGACCGTGACCGTAGAACGTCGTTTGGGTGAGGATGGTCAATTCCAATTGCCATCCATTGAAACAGTGGAGCAACGCATTTTGGAAACAAAACCTGGTGCTCTGCTCATCATTCCTTACGATAATCCAACAGGCCAATTGTTCAGTCGTGAAACACTCATCGATTACGCGAAGCTCTGTGTGAAACATAATCTGTGGATTATCAGCGACGAGGCGTATCGTGAGCTTGCCTATGAAGAAGGTGTTCAACAAGTAAGTATCTGGGGCCTAACTGATAAGGACGTACTGGGTATCGAAGGTCGTCGCATCAGTTTGGAAACTGCATCCAAAGTGTGGAATGCTTGTGGTTTACGTATCGGTGCCATCATTACGGATAATAAAATGTGCTTTGAAAAATCCGTTGCTGAATACACAGCTAACTTGAGTGCTAACACATTGGGACAATACATATTTGGTGCATTGGCTCATGAACCTATTGAAAACTTGCAACAATGGTATGTTGAGCAACGTGATTACTATCGTCAAATGATTTATGAATTGCATGCTGCATTCCTAGCAGAAGAACCAGAATTTATCATTTCAAAGCCAGAGGCCTCCATCTATTTCGTTATCGATGTACGCAATGTGGCAAAGCCTGGATTTGATGGGGTGGAATTTGCCTTGTATTGTGCTGAAAAAGGTGCAGTTACCCTCGATGATGGGAATACCTATACATTATTGATGGCTCCGCTGAATGGATTCTACAGCGGTGCTGAGGACGATAATAATCCTGGTAAAACACAATTGCGTATATCCTTCTGTGAGGAGCCTGAATTGTTAAAATTGGCGCCTAAATTGTTGTCTAAATTATTTAGACAATATGAAGCAGAACGGGCGTAAGAAGATTCGTGTTTGCCGTTTGTATGCGACTTGTTAGTCATCGCAGTGACAAGGTTGTGTAGTACGGCAAACAGTGTATATTAGGAAATGACTATAGAGCAATGGCTATGGCTGTTGCTCTATTTTTGCTATATAGTAATTTTTATGATAATGTGTTAGGTAAAAGCACGTTTATATTATTGTATTGAGTTAATGTTCATAAAGGAGTAGCTATGAAACTATCCTTGAAACATATGGCAAAAAGCACTACCCTCGGCGATATGTCCATGAACCGCAGTTTATTAGGTTGGCTCGTTTTAAAGGGGGCCTTGGTTGGCATTATTGCAGGATTTTTCGGAGCCACATTCCGATACATGATTTTAGAGTCCGAGCATTGGCGTTGGACTCTATTGGAGGGGATGACGTACCAAACGGCAGTATTTTGGATACTCGGTATGGTCGTGATGGCCTTTATCATCGATCGATTGCTGGCGTGGGCGCCATTATCTGGCGGTTCCGGCATCCCTCAAATCGAAGGGGAAATGATGGGCCTCTTTGATATGAAGCCTTATCGGACGCTGATTTCTAAATATATCGGCGGTGTACTTACTGGTCTTGCAGGATTTTCCGTAGGTCGTGAGGGACCAGCCGTTCAGCTCGGTGGTGCCGCCGGTAAAATTGTATCCTATTGGCTCAATAGTGGCCTTCGGGAACAACGAATTTTAACGTCTGCTGGTTCAGCCGCAGGGCTTGCGGCTGCATTTAGTGCCCCCGTATCTGGTGCCATGTTCGTATTTGAAGAGGTACATAAGAGTTTTTATCCATACCTGGTCATTCCTACGTTCATAGCAGCTTTCATTTCAAACTACATTACGGTGTCCATCTTTGGATTGCAACCGGCATTAGGATTTACTGTTATGGAGGGCGTGCCTATTCAGTATCTGTTCTATCTCGTTGGTGTGGGCATTGTGATGGGCCTTGTAGGCGTTGTATTTTGCCGAACTATTTTTGCCTTTAAACGCTTTTTTGGGTGGATGAAGGTGTCGCGCTTTATGAAGCTTGTCTTTACTTTTGTAGTAGTGGCATTGATTGGATTTGATTCCCAATTATTGTTGGGTGGAGGCAACGATTTGGTCAGTCACCTTGCGTATGGTATTAACGGTGGCGATATGGCTTCTCATGAGGGGCAGGCCTACCATTTTGCCGCTATGAATGATCCTGTGTCTGGTACCTATGGTTTGTGGCTGCTAGCGGCTATCGTGGTGGGGAAAATTTTGCTCACTTGTTTCTGTTATGGCAGTGGTGCGCAAGGCGGTATTTTCCTACCTATGCTTGTTATTGGGGCGGCCACAGGTGCCTTTTGTGAAAGCGCCCTAACCCATTTGGGACTCATAGAAACTGGCTTGTTACCACAATTCGTTATCGGTGCTATGGGTGGTATGCTAGCTGCTGCCATGCGTACCCCGATTTTAGCGATTCTCCTCGTTCTTGAAATGACGAATAGCTTTAATAATATTTATGCCATTGGTATCGTTACCATTGTGGCTTACTTGGTAGCGGAGTTCCTCAAGGAACCACCAATTTATGATTCTTTATTACAAGATATGACGGATTTGCCGTCTCATGAATCAGTACAAACCTTCTTCCAAACGAAGGTACCTGTGGTGAGCACGTATGTGGAGATTCCATTGCGGACGTTAACACTACCTGAAGGCACCATGATTGTTAGTATTTGTCGTAATGGATCCTATATTGTTCCATTGGCTAGTGAACATCTGGAACCAGGTGATGAATTGCAGATTTCCTGCCAACGTGGTAGTTTGAAGGCTGCAAAAGAGTTTTTTCAAGGGCCGGTGAATGGCCTCTCATAGAGGGCGCCATGGTGGCGCTTTCACCAACATCAATTATTCATAATAGTAGGGAGGACGTATGGATATTATTTTGCAATCCCTACAGGGCGTATTTGTGGTGATTGCCGTTGTCGCATTGGGCTATGTGCTGTCAGTGCGTGGATGGATTACAGATACGATTGCACCATTTTTAGTTAAGCTCGTTACATTTGTGTCGTTGCCCATTTATTTGTGGTACGGCATGTACAAAAATTTTTCCAAGGACTCTATGATGACCTTGATTTCTGAACTGGCTGTTCCGGCACTGTCCATTTTGATTGCTTTCGTTATCGGTGGTATCATGGTGTATGTGTTTAACGTGCGCAAGGACCGTCGCGGCATTGTTTGGACGAATGCATTTACGGCAAATACTATTTTTATAGGTCTGCCCGTGAATGTAGCACTATTTGGCGAGGCTAGCATGCCTTCGGTGATGCTCTATTATATGGCGAATACTACATTTTTCTGGACCATCGGTACCTATCTCATTCAACAGAGTGGGTCTCGTGGTGAAACGGAGGGCATAAGTATTTTTCGGGCCCTTCGCAAATTGATATCGCCACCGCTCATGGGGTTTCTAGTGGGCCTTGCAACAGTGCTGTTTGCAATTCCCATACCTAAATTCGTCACCAGTACCGCGCAGATGGTAGGGGCCATGACGACGCCATTGGCACTCATGTATATTGGTTATGAAATCAGTAAGGTTTCTTTGGATGAGCTGAAACTCGACAAGGATATGATGTTAGGGATTATAGGCAGATTTCTCATTTGTCCAGCGTGTATACTAATTTTATTGCCTTTCTTTGCTGTTTCGGATATGTCTAGACAAGTATTCATCATTCAAGGTGCCATGCCCGCTATGACGTTGATGACTATTATGGCTAAGAGCTATGATGCGGATAGTCAATTCGCAGCGACGCTTAGTTTTGCGACCATATTGTTGAGCCTCGTGCTCATTCCGCTGTATATGTATCTCATATCAGCGTAATGTATGATATTTTTCCTAGTGAAAGCACCGAATATTTGCATCATCGTACGGATGATGGGTGATCAATGGTGCATGGGTG
>SAAC01000003.1 GCA_009929605.1 Negativicutes bacterium | reverse complement strand
GAAGAAGTAGCCAATTTAGATGATGATCAACTAGCCTTTGTGCGTAACAAGAAAATTGGATTCGTTTTTCAAAGTTTCAACTTGCTTTCTAAATTGACGGCTCAAGAGAATGTGGCATTGCCCATGGTATATGGTGGAGTAGACAAGGTGACTCGTATGGAACGAGCCGCTAAATTATTAACTGATTTAGGCCTTGGAGATCGCCTTGATCATTTACCCGCGGAGTTGTCTGGCGGCCAACGTCAACGTGTGGCTATTGCTCGTGCATTGGCCAATGACCCATCTATTATTATGGCCGATGAGCCGACGGGGAACTTAGACTCTAAATCAACATTAGAGGTTATGAATATTTTCTTGAATTTGTACAAAGAAGGTCGTACTATCATCCTTGTTACACATGAACCAGAAATTGCTACTTATGCGAGTCGTAATGTAGTATTAAAGGATGGTTTGATTTTGGAAGATAAACCAAATTTGAATATGGCAATAATAGAGGGGGCACAACATGTATAAAGAGAGTTTCTTAATGGCATGGGCATCCCTCATCGCTAACAAAATGAGGTCAATTTTGACCATGCTTGGCATTATTATCGGTGTAGCTGCGGTTATTGCCCTCGTATCTATTGGTAATGGCGTAAAGCAGCAAGTATCTGATTCTATTTCGAGCTTGGGTTCAAACTTACTTATGGTTATGCCTGGGGCTCCGAGAACGCCAGGGGTTCGACCTACAGCATCATCACAAAGATCTTTGAAGGAAGGCGATTATAAAGCAATTGCTAAATTAGATGGTGTAGCAGCAGCGAGTCCATTTACTAGTAATAGTTATGTGGCCATTTATCAAAGCAACAACTGGACAACTACGGTAAGTGGTGTTAGCCCTAGCCTGCAAACTATCAATAATTTGACTATGAAAGATGGTCGTTTTATTACAGAGAAAAATGTGCAAAATCGAGAACGGGTAGCCGTTGTTGGTAGTACAATTGTAAAAAATTTATTTGGTAATGAAGATCCTGTAGGTAAAGATATTCGTGTTAAGAATATTCCGTTCAGGATTATCGGTGTTCTTGAAAGTAAAGGTAATAGCTCTATGGGCGAGGACCAAGATGATGTAGTATATATTCCATATACAACAGCCATGGAACGTGTGCAAGGTGTTGATTATCTCCGTATGGTCTATGTATCTGCTAATGATGATAATGGTATCAATAGACTGCAAGCAGACATAGAAAACTTACTTCGTGTTCGTCATAATATTAAGGATAGTAATCTTGATGATTTTAATATCAGGAATATGCAATCCATTATGGAAACCATGCAACAAACAACAAGTACTTTAACATTGTTCCTCGGTGCCGTAGCAGCTATCTCTCTAGTAGTTGGTGGTATTGGTATTATGAATATTATGCTCGTATCCGTAACAGAACGTACCCGTGAAATTGGTATTCGGAAGGCCCTTGGTGCTACATATAATGTCATTGTTACTCAGTTCCTTATTGAAGCAGTTGTAATCAGCTTGATGGGGGGCATTATAGGGATTATATTTGGTATCGGCGCCTCGCAGCTGATTAGTAAATTCTCAGGCATGAGCACGGTACTATCAATTCCGACAATCTTCTTGTCTTTTGGGTTCTCCATTGCCATCGGTTTGGTCTTTGGTGTATATCCAGCTCGCAAAGCAGCTCGTTTGAATCCAATCGATGCATTGCATTACGAATAATTTAGAATATTGTTTTTTGTGTAGAGATGATGTATAAAATATCTATAGATTACAATACACAGGCTCTTCTATATGGATTTTATTCATATAGAAGAGCTTTTTTGATATAATTAAAGCATATCAAATTTATATGGGGAGGATGTACATGATGAAAACTATGGTTGAGCATTTTCAAAATATATTAGACAACACTCCATTTTTCTGGATGAAAGATGATAAAGTTATACGTGTAAAATCGGGGTATGCAGAAAATACATTACAAACTAATACCACAGAATATTGTAATATTCGAGGCGATGTACATGGTGCAGTATGTACTGGCTTAGCAGATGGTGTTATGGGAATTGCCTGTTTTACTTTAGGGAAAAATGTTAGCACCATCGATATTAACGGGAACTACGTACGTGCTGTCAAAGGTGGAGAAAAATTACGTGGTGTAGGTATTGTTGAACATAATGGCACTCGAACAATGGTGGCTACAAGTCGTATTTACAATGAAAAAGGAGAGCTTGTTCACGTCGGACGGGGTACATTTTATGTATTGCATAATATGGAGCTTCCAGATTTGCCATGGTCGATAATTCCAGAGGACACGATTGAGTAATCGTATTGGATTTCATAGGTTGTAATGTGATCATTCCATTACTGAGCTTGGGATAATCTCAGCAAGAGTAATTTAGAGAAAATTGCCTTATTATGGCTAGCTTTCTTTGACTTTTACTAGTAAAATCCTGTATAATTACTATATTAGTACCGCGAATGATGACCTTCGCCCTTTGTGGGTGGAGGTCTGTTTTTTAGGAGGCTTTGTATGAAAGAAGAATTACAGCGCATAAAAGATCTTGCGCTAGCAGCAATTCATGAAGCACAAGATAATCAAGCATTACAAGATGTGCGCGTTAAGTATTTAGGCAAAAAAGGTGAAGTAACAGCTTTGTTAAAAGGTTTGGGTAAACTTTCACCAGAAGAACGTCCTAAAATGGGTGCCCTTGTGAATGAAGTTCGTGTAGCCCTAGAAGAAGCATTAGATGCTGTTAAGGCTGACATGGACCGTAAAGAAATGGAAGAACGTTTGAGTTCTGAAAAAATCGATATCACATTGCCAGGCCGAGTAACTCGTCAAGGTCATATTCATCCGCTCACAGCTGTGAATGAAATGATTGAAGATTTCTTTATGAAAATGGGCTATACCGTTGAAGAAGGTCCAGAAGTAGAACAGGACCATTTCAATTTTGAATGCCTAAATTTACCAAAAGATCATCCAGCTCGTGATATGCAAGATTCCTTCTATATTACAGAAAATTTCTTGTTGCGTACTCATACATCTCCTGTACAAGCGCGTACGATGCAACGTCATGAACCTAATAGCCCAATCCGTATGATTGCACCAGGCAAAGTATACCGTTGGGACTATGATGCCACACATTCCCCTGTGTTTCATCAAGTAGAAGGTTTAATTATCGATAAAAATATTACCTTTGCTGATTTGAAAGGTACCTTAGAGGCATTCTTGCGCCACATGTTTGGTGAAGATACTCAAGTTCGTTTCCGTACAAGTTTCTTCCCATTCACAGAACCATCTGCAGAAGTAGATATTTCTTGCGTTATGTGCGGTGGCGAAGGCTGTCGTGTATGTTCTCATACAGGTTGGCTCGAAATTCTTGGTTGTGGCATGGTGCATCCAAATGTATTGCGCATTAATGGCTATGATCCAGACCAAGTACAAGGCTTTGCCTTCGGTATGGGTGTAGAACGTATTGCTATGCTATTATATGGAATCGGTGACTTGCGTCTATTCTTTGAAGATGACGTTCGTTTCTTGAATCAGTTTTAGGAGGTTACGAGGATGAAAGCAAGCTTAACATGGATGAATGAATATGTGCCTGTTGATCAAACTCGTCCTGCTCAAGAATTAGCAGATGCGTTGACACAAGCAGGGATTCCCGTAGAAGAAGTTCAATCTATGGACCCAGGTCTTAAAAAGATTTACACTGGTAAAATTGTAGAAATTACAAAACATCCAGATGCAGATAAATTACAGGTTTGCCAAGTAGAATGTTTAACAGAAGACGGCGAACCTATTACAAAACAAATCGTTACAGCGGCTACTAATGTGGCAGTAGGCCAAGTGGTGCCAGTAGCATATCATAAATCTCGTTTAGCAGATGGCACAGAAATCAAAAAAGGTAAACTTCGTGGTGAAGTGTCTGACGGTATGTTCTGTTCCGTTGCTGAATTCGGTTTATCCACTGATTTAGTATTACCAGAAGAAGCACAAGGCATCTATATTTTCCCAGAAGGTACGCCGATTGGACAAGATATTAAAGATGTATTGATGCTCAATGATACAGTATATGAATTTGAACTCACTGCAAATCGTGCAGACTGCTTCTCCATGATTGGTCTTAGCCGTGAATTTGGTGTGATGACAAATCAAAAAGCCTTGTTCCCAGTTATTATGGTGAACGAAAATGGTGAATCTATTGAAGGCAAAGTAGATATCGAAATCGAAGCACCAGAGCTTTGTACACGTTTCATGGGTCGTCTAGTAACAGATGTAACGGTGGCACCATCTCCATTGTGGATGCAAAATCGTTTGCGTAATTCTGGTATTCGTCCTATCAACAATGTAGTAGACGTAACAAATTACGTAATGCTTGAATTTGGTCAACCAATGCATGCTTATGATTATGATTTCCTTAAAGGTCATAAACTAGTAGCTCGCATGGCTAAACCAGAAGAGAAAATCCAAACTCTTGATGGTACTAATCGTGATTTAACAGAATCTATGCTCATCATCAGTGATGCTGAACGCGCTGTTGGCGTAGCAGGTGTTATGGGTGGCTATGATAGTGAAGTAACAGCTAAGACAACATCTGTTGTATTTGAAGCTGCTGTATTCAATGGCCCATCCATTCGTCGTACGTCCAAAGCATTGGGTATGCGCTCTGAAGCATCTGGTCGTTTTGAACGTGGTGTAAACCATAAATATACGGCTTATGCCATCGATCGTGCAGCTCAATTATTGCAACAAATCTGCCCAACATGTAAAGTGGCACAAGGTATTATAGATGTATATCCAAATCCAGTAGAACAACGTACGGTAGCTTTCAATATCGATCAAGTGAATGCATATCTTGGTACTAGTATCTCTGGCGATGAAATGGTACAAATCCTTACAGACTTACAATTCGAAGTGATTCGCAATGGTCAAGATGCAGAGGCGCTTGTACCTACATGGCGCGATGATGTGACAGTAATGCCAGATATCGCAGAGGAAGTAGCGCGTATTCATGGTTACGATAATATTAAACCAACAATTCCAGTCGCAGTTCTTGCATCTGGTGCAATGACAGCAAAAAAAGCGTTGACTAAACAAGTAACGCATTACCTTGCTGAGGTTGGCTTATCTCAAATTATCACATTCAGTTTCATGCACAAAGATGGTTTGTCCAATATGATGCTCCCTGAAGGCGATACTCGCTATACAGCGATTCCAATTTTGAATCCAATTTCCGAAGAATTCCCATACATGCGTACTACATTGATTCCAGCCGTTATTGAAGCTGCGAAACGCAATATTGCGCAACAAAACAAGGACCTTTGGTTGTTCGAAACTGCTAATGTATACGAACCAAAATCCTTGCCATTAACAGAAGTACCTCATGAACGCCCTATGGCTTGTGGTATTTTGATGGGGAAAACTACTGATCCAGCGTGGAATGCACCACAACGTGATACTGATTTCTACGATGTAAAAGGTATCGTTGATGGTTTGCTAACAGCTGTGGGAATCAAGGGTTACATAATTGCTCCAAGTGGTGAAAGCTATTACCACCCAGGTGTGAGTGAACAGTACTTCATTAATGGCGTAACTATCGCTAACTTTGGTGAATTACATCCACAAGCGGTGAAAAACTTTGATTTGCCAGGCAAAACATTTATGTTTGAAATTGATTTGGAAGCCGTATTGGAATTAGCGAATACTCACTTTAGATATGCTCCATTCAGTAAATTCCCTGGTACAAGTCGTGACCTTGCCATCGTTGCACCAACAGCTGTAACAAGTAGTGATATCATGACAATTATCAAAGACAATGGCGGTGAATTCTTAGAATCCGTTCATATCTTTGACGTATATGAAGGTGAACATATTGAAGCTGGTTTCCGTAGCTTAGCATACAACTTGCAATTCCGTTCCATGGAAGGTACGTTGAATGATGAAGATATTGAAGAAAGCATTCAAACTATTATCACAAAATTAGGCGAAATTAATTGTAAACTTCGCTAATGACAAGATCTATAAAGGGTTCTACCTTCGGGTAGGCCCTTTTATGGCTATTTATAAAGCTATTATATAAAGGAGAGTTCATGGAATTATTAGCGCCAGCTGGAACCATGGAAAATTTCATAGCAGGCCTTGAGGCAGGTGCCGATGCCATTTATTTAGGTGGTAAAGGATTTAATGCGCGTGCTCACGCAGCAAATTTTGATATTGATGAGCTTGCTGAGGCTATACGCTTAGCGCACATTCTTGATGTGTCCGTCTATGTAACAGTAAATATCCTCATTGGTGACCGTGAAATGAAGGATCTTACCAGTTATTTAAAGGACCTAAAGCGTATTGGTGTAGATGCCATTATCGTACAAGATTTGGCAGTGGCTAAATTGGCCCAGCAAGTGGCACCTAATTTACATCTTCATGGTAGTACGCAAATGACGGCTACTACATTAGATGCAGTTCGATTCTATGAAAAATTGGGATTTACTCGTGTTGTATTAGGCCGTGAATTGAGTCTTGATGAAATCCGCCATATCTGTAAAAACTGCAAGGTTGAAATTGAAATCTTTGTTCATGGGGCCCTTTGCGTATGCTATTCTGGGCAATGTTTGATGAGCTCCTTTATTGGTGGCCGTAGCGGTAATCGTGGTGCCTGTGCGCAACCATGTCGATTGCCGTACGAACTCATTGATGAAAGTGGCAAAAATGTGTTGCCACCGAATGAAAACTATGTGTTGAGTCCTAAGGACTTGAACTATAGTGCGTTTATGAATGAGCTCGTAGAGGCCGGTGTGGCATCCTTTAAAGTAGAAGGCCGTATGAAAAAGGTATCCTATGTGCGCCAAGTTATCGGTACGTACCGGGATATCCTCAATCGCGCTAAAGGCCATGAACATGAACTTACGAAATTAACTAAACATGATACATTAGCCTTAGAATCTGGATTTAATCGTGGGTTTTCTACATCCTATTTGGAACATCAGGTAGGCCGACAAATGATCACGGCGGTAGCCCCCAATAATCAAGGAAAACCAGTGGGCAAGGCTGTTCATAAAAAAGGTAAATTAGAGCTTCTTTTACAGGAAACTGTTGAACACGGCTCATTATTAAAGGTCATTCAAAAGGCTGGTTCCGTGGTGTACTATGAATTTGATTCCTCCTGGAAACAAATCAAAGAGGGGCACTATGTAGGTACCCCAGAGGAAGGTATGGCGGATGGGACGGTCTATGTTGCGTCAGCACCGAAACAACAAAAGAGTCGAGGTCTACAAGAATTTACTCGCAAATATCCTGTCTATGCGTACTTACAAATGGAAAACCCTGGTGTATCCTTAACGCTATTATTAGAAAATGGCATGACCGTAACGGTAGACCATGAGTATGTTCCTAAAATTGCGGATCACAATCCAACTAGTATTGAAAAAGTACAAGATCAATTAAGTCGTTTAGGCAATACTCTATTTGCACTGTCTGGTGTGAATATGCCAGAAGGTCCGTATTTATGGCCAGCTAGTGTACTCAATGATTTACGCCGTCGTGGTGTAGAGGCCTTAGAGGCGGAATTGATAGAGTATCATAGAACTGAGTGGGCAAAACGTAGTGCAGAACCAAGTGATTATTCTGAATTACAGGCGAAATCCCAATTAGAGGTGAAATCCCAATTACAGACGAAATCTCAATTAGAAGTACAGAACAGCAATTTATCATTGCCAGCCATTAGCGCTCGTGTAGATGAGCTAGATGGTGTTCGTGCAGCTATAGCTGGGGGCGCTCATAAAATCGTCTTTGGCGGTGACCGATTGCAACGTGCACCATATCAAGCGGATGTATATGCACAGGTGGTTGAACTCTGTCGTAAAGGACAGGTGTATTGTACTTTCACCATACCACGTGTCATCAAGGATGATGAAGTAGAAACATACCTAACAACGCTACAAGCGATGATAGGTGCTAAACCTGATGCTATTGGTATTCATGTACCACAAGCCCTGATTTGGCTCAATGATTTAGGTTTTACTGGACATATTGAATGTGATACGGGACTGAATATATTTAACACCCATAGTGCTCAATTCTGGGAAGGTCTACAGGTGAGCGCTATAGCACCGTCTCAAGAAATGACATTGACGCAAATCAGTGAATTGACACGTCATATTCATACTCCGATTGAGACAATGGTCCATGGACGTACGGAGATGATGATTTCCGAATACTGTGCTATTGCAAGCTTTGTGGGGACGGGCCAAAAGGAAAATTGCCCAGCCCCATGTTTGAAACAACATTACGCATTAAAGGACCGCAAGGGGGAATTATTCCTATTGCGTACAGATCCCTATTGTCGTATGCACATCATGAACAGTCATGAGATGGATATGAAGGCTTATGTGCCTGAATTGGTACAAAAAGGGATTTCCATTTTGCGCATTGATGGACGTCAGGTGGGATCAAAACAATTGGAACGAACAGTTAGAGATTACGTGGATATTTTGGAACAACGTAAACCGGCACCACCTAAACAACAAGATGCTATGGAGGCACCAATCACGAGAGGCCATTATTTCCGTGGTATATTGTAAAGTGAAATTGATACTAGCTGATTCATATCATATATAGATATATGCTTAGGCTAGATGAAATATTAAACACTGTGGTGACATAGTTCAGTGGGATAGAAATAAGAGAGGAGGAACTGTATGTACAATGAAGAAACATTAGATTTTTCTACCATAAAAAAAGAATTAGAAAAACATTGTGGCTCTAAGATTGCCAAAGAACTAGCGAGCCAACTAGAACCGATGGATGAACGCGAAGTCATTCAAGAAGCCTTGGATGAAACGGTAGAGGCTATTCGTTCTTTGCAAATGGAAATTGAACAGCCCCTTGGCGGTACTCGTGATATTCGAGAATCCTGTAAAAAAAGTCGTAAAGACATTGTGTTAACACGAGAAAATTTATGGGATATCCTCATCACTATTGGCGCCTACAAGCGGATGACTAAATTTTTCCGTCAAAAATACATGGAATATCCACTTCTTTCTTTATGGGTTCAGGATATGCCAAATCACGATCGTATCGAAAACCGATTGAAACGTGTATTTGATGAAAAAGGCGAATTGCTTGATACAGCATCTCCTAAATTAGCTAGTTTACGTAATACTATTACTAAAACACGGGAACGTATTAAAAATGATATCCAAGCTATTTTGCATGACAAGGATAATCAAAAATATTTCCAAGAGGCGCTCATTACACAACGTAATAATCGCTACGTAATTCCGGTGAAACAAGAATATCGTCAATATTTTGATGGCTTAATTCACGATAAATCTGCGACGGGTCAAACCCTGTACATCGAACCTATGCGCTTAGTAAACCTAAATAATGATCTGCAAGAGGCTATTTTGGGTGAGGAACAAGAGGTTCTGCGTATTTATAAGGAATTGTCTGGCTTGGTGAAAGCTAGTAGCAATGATTTGATGGATGCTTGTGAAAAGGTATCCCATGTAGAATTCGTCTATGGTAAGGCGGCCTTAGCTATTACTATGAAGGCCAGCCCTGCAGTATTGAGTCCTAATCGTGAAGTCAAACTCATGAAGGCTCGTCATCCACTCATTCCTGCCAATATTGTGGTTCCAACGGATATTACGTTGGGCATGGATTATCGCATTCTCTTGATTACTGGCTCTAATACAGGTGGTAAAACGGTGTCCCTTAAAACATTGGGCCTGTTGAGTTTGATGAATCAAAGCGGTCTTTGCATTCCTGCCGAACCAGGGTCCATGTTACCAATCTTTCATAATATTTATGCTGATATTGGGGACGAACAAAGTATAGAGGCCAGCCTCAGTACATTTTCTGCCCATATGACGCAAGTTATTTCCATCATTAAACATGTAGGCCCTAATGATTTAGTGCTCCTCGATGAATTGGGTTCTGGGACGGATCCAGAGGAAGGGAGCGCATTAGCCGTTGCCATTCTCGACTATTTCCGCAAAAAAAGCGCCCTTATGATGGTGAGTACTCATTATAATGAATTGAAAAATTATGCGTATCATACAGAGGGCATTGAAAATGGCCATGTGGAATTTGATGAACGCACATTGCGACCAACCTATCGATTGCACATCGGTGTGGCTGGTAGTAGTCATGCCTTGAGTATTGCGGCACGTCTTGGATTGCCTAAGGATATTGTGAAAGATGCGGCAGAGTACAAATCTAAATTCGCCAATAATGAAATGGAAGAAGTACTCAGCGATTTGAATGAACAATTACGTCGCGCCTCTGACCGTGAACGGGCGCTGAAAAAAGAATTAGATGAAGCACGTCGTATGCGTGGTCAACTAGAGCGTGAGAAAAAACAATTCAATGAAAAGCGCAAGACCATGATGACGAAGGCTCAAGAGGAAGCGGAGAACATGAAGCGTTCCATTCGTGTAGAAGGAGAACAGATTATCAAGCAATTGAAATCGCAATTCTCTGAAACGAATACGAAGAAACGCCAAGATGCCATCAACGCAGCTCGTAAAGGGATATCTGGTGTACAAGTGCCGCAGGCACCGCTAGATGATGAACGCAAGGAACTTACAGCTAACGATATCAAAGTAAACCAAGTAGTGTACGTAACCACATTACGTTCCTTGGGCACTGTATTATCTATTAATGGTAAACGTGTGAATGTTGATATTAATGGACTCACAGCGACCGTAAAACTCAATGAATTACGCAGTACCACTCGCGAAGAAGGTAATAAACTAGAACGCGACCAAAAGAGACCACAACCAAAGGAACGCAAGCGTTCTGGCATGGCTGTGCTCCGGCAGCAACAAGCATCTACAGAGATCAATATTTTAGGTCAAACCGTAGACGAAGCCGTTGTGTCGGTAGGGCGATTTATTGATCAGGCCTTGCTGGCTGGTATTGGTCAAGTTCGCATTATTCATGGCAAGGGCACTGGTGCCTTGCGTGATGGGGTTCATCAATATTTACGTACCTTACCACAAGTTAGACATTTTGAAACTGCTGGCTATGATGAAGGTGGAGCAGGGGCTACTAATGTTGTGTTGAAGTAAATTTGGCTTTACTCTAAGTTACAATTGTTTTGAAATGAATTAGTCCTCTATTAAGTGGTAGAAAACTTATATATAACAAAAAAAGAACTCCTTCAGGAGTTCTTTTTTTGTTATTACAATTATATGTGATTTATAAGACGTTACTCTTTAGAAGATTTTTTAGAGCTCTTTTCTTCTTTTGGAGCTGGTTCTTCATTAACAGTTTCCTTAAAATCTTTTGAATCCTTAGATTCTACTTTTTCATCAGATTTTTCATCTTTACTATCTTTTTTTGCTTCTTCTTTTGGAGTTTCTTTAGCAACAGCACGATATCCTTGATTAATAATGGATTGTGCAGATGCAGGAACATTAAAATCGGAAACAGGGGTGTTAGCTAATGCCTGGTTCATAAAGTCATGCCAAATCATAGCTGGGATAGTACCACCAGTTGTACCATTTAAGGTTTCCACACCAAAGTCATCGCCCATCCATACTGCCGCTACTAAGTCAGGTGTATAACCGACGAACCATGCATCTTTAGAATCATCTGTTGTACCAGTTTTACCGGCTGCAGGACGACCGATGGCAGCATTACCACCAGTACCACCTTGGATTACTGATTCAAGCATACTTGTGATGATAGCAGCATCTTTTTCTTCGATGACACGTTTTTCATCCACAGAAGATTCTTCTAGAACTTGACCATTGCGATCGATAATTTTTGTAATCGCTGTTGGATTAATTTTTAAACCACCATTGGCAAGAACACTATAGGCCGTAGCCATTTGGATAGGGCTGACACCATGTGTTAAACCACCAAGTGCAGCAGCTAGGTTGTTATCAGAATCAGTAAGGCTTGTAATGCCCATTTCTTTGGCTAGATTTAAAATCTTACGCATACCAATATCATCTGCTAGTTTAACGGTAGCCACATTCAAGGAATGTTGCAGTGCATAGCGTAATGGTACTTGACCAAAGTAAGATCTTTCATAGTTTTGTGGTTTCCAGCCATTGAAGTCAACAGGGGAATCATCAATGATTGTACCTGGTGTCATACCTTGTTGAATAGCAGCTAGGTATACAAATGGTTTGAAAGAAGAACCAGGTTGGCGTGTAGCTTGTGTAGCGCGGTTAAAGGAGTCATTGCCACGACCACCAACCATAGCCACGATATAACCATTATGTGGATTTACAGCTACTAAGGCACCTTGTGGTTGTTGTAAGCCATTTTGATCTGTATAGAATGTTGGAAGGTCGCCCATCGCACGGACTGCAGCATTTTGGGCATCCATATCGATTGTGGTATAGATTTTTAAACCATCTTTATAGATTGCATCATCACCATATTTTTCAGAAACTTGAGCAATAACGTAATTAATAAAATAGGATGCATTAGTATCTGTACTAGCAGTAGCATCTTGTTTAGCAATTAATTCTAAGTCTGCTTCTTTTGCTTCATCAGCTTGTGCTTGAGTAATATAGTTATATTTAACCATTTGGCCTAACACGATAGCTTGACGTTTTTTACTAGCCTCTAAATCATTGAATGGAGAGAAGTAGTTAGGGCTTTGTGGAAGACCTGCTAAAATTGACGCTTGGGCTAAGGATAAGTCTTGTACATCTTTACCGAAATAAACTTTGGAGGCTGCTTGAACGCCATACGCACCTTGACCAAAATAAATTTGGTTCATGTACATTTCTAAAATTTCTTGTTTTGTGTATCGTTGTTCAATACGTAATGCTAGGAGTGCTTCTGATACTTTACGTTTTAGTGTACGATCTTGTGAAAGAAATGCATTTCTTGCAAGTTGTTGCGTAATGGTAGAACCACCTTCAGATACACCACTACGTGCAATGTTTACCCATACGGCACGTAGAATACCGACAGGATCTATGCCGTGATGACTATAAAAACGAGCATCTTCTGTAGCAACAAAGGCATTTTGTAAGCTTTTTGGTACCTCAGAGATGGGTACAGGTAATCGATTTTCCGTAGAATGAACTGTAGTGAGTAGATTGCCATGTACATCATAAATTTGTGAGGATGCTGCAGGTTGCACATTTTCTACATCTGGTAAATTTGACATAGTCGCACTAATAAAGCCACAGCCAGCACCGGCTACAATAAGTATAGATAGTAGCATAGTTATCCAGAAAAATCGTTTCACCGAGGAGTTTTTATTTTTCGGTGGTGTAGTTTTTCTTGGTGTAGTTCGTCGACGAGGGGCTGACGACTTTGTATTGTTCATAGAGAACACCTCTTTTGGTAATAAATAATCTTTAAAATTGGTACTTACTTAGGAACTGAGGTAAATTACTTACACAGTTATAATTATTATAGCATAGTTTAAAAATTATCAATATAACTTCCTTATATGGGCTATATAAAAAACTTACAAATTATGTACATTAAAGACCTTACATATTTACTTGAGTGTATAAAGTTTTTACTTATGTACTGAACATAGCTAATCTACGTTATCCATGGTAAGGATATAGGGAATATGGTATACTAAAACATATTATTAATTTAGGAGGACGCTCATGATTAGTGCACAAGAACAAGTACGCCAAATTAAACATGGTGTAGCTGATTTAATTCGTGAAGAAGAATTACTGAAAAAAATAGAACGCTCTATTAAGGAAAATAAACCTTTAACTATTAAATTAGGTTTGGATCCAACGGCTCCAGATATTCATTTAGGTCACACTGTACCTTTACGTAAATTAAAATTGTTCCAAGATTTCGGCCATCAAGTTGTTATCATCATTGGTGGATTTACTGCTCGTATTGGTGATCCTTCTGGTAAAAGTGTCACTCGTCCGCCATTGACAAAAGAGCAAGTAGCAGAAAATGCAGCTACGTATAAAGAACAAATTTTTAAAATTCTTGATAAAGATAAGACTATCATTCGAGATAATAGCGAATGGTTAGAAGAAATGAATTTTGCAGATGTCCTTCGTTTGGCAAGTCGCTATACAGTGGCTCGTATGATGGAACGTGATGATTTCAATAAACGTTTCAAAGAAGGCCGAGCTATCGGCATCCATGAATTTATGTATCCATTGATGCAAGGCTATGACTCTGTAGCTATCAAGGCAGATGTTGAATTTGGTGGTACTGACCAAACTTTCAACGTGTTGATGGGACGGACATTACAAGCTGAAGAAGGTCAAGAACCACAAGTTGTTATTACTATGCCATTACTTGAAGGTTTAGATGGCGTTCAAAAGATGAGTAAATCTTTAGGGAACTATATCGGTATTTCTGAAGCTCCTAAGGAAATGTACGGTAAATCTATGTCTATTCCTGATGAATTGATGATGCGTTATTTCATGCTTGTTACAGATATGACTATTGAAGAGCAAGAAGCATTGGAAGCTAAACTAGAATCTGGTGAAGCGCATCCTCGTGATGTGAAAATGCAATTGGCGCGCACTATCGTTCGTTTATATCATGGTGAAGAAGCTGCGTTAGAGGCAGAAGAGGAATTTAAACGCGTATTCCAACAACATGCATTGCCAATAGATATTCCTGAATATGAAATGGCCACACCAGAAGGTCCTGTATTCGTACCACAATTCTGTACAGATGCAGGTTTAACTGCTAGTAATGGGGAAGCGCGACGTTCAATCAAGGCTGGTGCTTTCAAAATCAATGGTGAAAAATATACAGAAGAAAATATTACCCTTGAAGATGGTATGATTGTACAAGTAGGTAAACGTAAGTTTGTGAAAGTTAAATTTAATTAAGGTATACTAAGATGACGGCACTCAAAGATAAGCTCAGTCATCGTGAGCCTCAAATTATTGATGATCAAAATGTTGTATATGCGGCTGTTACTGTACCAATCGTATCTATGGATGGTGAAGATCATATCTTGTTCACGGTACGTAGCAAAACATTGCGACGACAACCCGGGGAAATTAGTTTCCCAGGCGGACATTGTGAAGTTGATGATAAGACTGGTACAGATGCTGCAATTCGTGAATGCTCTGAAGAGTTGGGAATTCCAGTACGGTCCATTGAATTATTAGGGCCACTGGATTGCTTAGTATCTGCTATTGGCGTTCGCTTACATGCGGTAGCTGTGAGATTACATACATTGGATTTTCATCCTAGTGAACATGAGGTAGGCGAAATATTTACAGTTCCTTTAAAGGAATTGTTAGCTATGGAACCTATCGAGGCACGTGTGGAGGTTGCAACTAAACCTATGGAGGGATTTCCTTTCCATTTGTTAAGAGACTATGAAATAGATTGGAAAACACGTCAATCCTATCCAGTTTATTTCTATCCTTATAAGGGGTATCCGATTTGGGGGCTTACGGCACGGGTCCTAAAAAACTTCCTTGATATTTATCGGGGAGATTTGTAATAGAATACATAGATAAATAGCACGGTTATTTATGTAGGTTTAATCTATATAAAGTCATATATAATGTAGTGGTTGATGTGACTACAATAGGTTAAAGCAATATTTGAGTAGCAACTCGTAATGAGTTGCTACTTTTTTGGAGTTATAGGCATAACCACTGAAAACAAAGATAGTTTTCAGTGGTTCCTATATTAGTGTTGTATAATTGATATATTATAAAGATGATAAAATAGCCAATATTAGTTGGTTTTTAATTTGACAATACACATAATATGATATACTATTTTAATGTAGTTACTTTATTATGTTGCACTAATTAAAATTAGGAGGCTCTCAAATGAATCGCGAAACAGCATATGTATTATGGTTTGATGAATTAAAACGTGAAGATGTTGCACTTGTAGGTGGTAAATCATCATCTCTTGGTGAATTGACTTCTTCTACTAGTGTTCCAGTGCCATATGGATTTGCTACCACTGCTCATGGTTATCGTGAATTTATGAGTAAAACAGGCTTGGAAAGCCGTATTAAAGAAACATTAGATAGTCTTGATGATGTAGAAAACTCTGCATTGCTTCGTGACGTATGTGCTAAAATTCGTGCAATGATTTGCGCAGAAGAAATGCCAGCTGATTTAGCGGAAGCTATTCGTGTATCTTATGAAGAACTTGGTAAAAAAGTGGGTGAAAAAGATCCATTCGTAGCTGTTCGCTCTAGTGCTACAGCAGAGGATTTACCAGATGCGAGTTTTGCAGGTCAACAAGATACCTATTTAAATGTTCGTGGTGCAGACACAATTATTGAAAAAGTTAAAGAATGTTATGCATCTACATTTACAGATCGTGCAACATATTACCGTGTAAAGCAAGGTTTTGACCATATGACAGTAGCATTGAGTGCTGCTGTTCAAATGATGGTGTTCTCCAAAGCAGCTGGTGTTATGTTTACGGTTGATTTGGTAACTGGCGATGACAACAATATTTTAATTGAAGGTTCTTGGGGACTTGGGGAATATGTTGTACAAGGTACAGTGACACCAGATAATTTCCACGTAAATAAACATGATATGGTTATTACTGACCGTATGATTAATGATAAACACATTCGTCTAGTTCGTAAGGCTGATGGTGACTGCATTGAAGAAGTGGTACCTGCAGATGAAGCTCGAGCACAAGTACTTTCTGATGCACAAGTATTAGAGTTAGCTGATTATGCTAAACAAATTGAAAAACATTATGGTTGCTATATGGATATGGAATGGGGCATTGATGAAAGAGATGGAAAACTTTGGATTCTACAAGCTCGCCCAGAAACAGTATGGTCTCGAAAAGAAAAATCTGATACATCAGCAGAAACACCTTCTTTGGGTGATACCGGAAATCGTGAAATTGTTGTAAAAGGATTGCCAGCATCCCCTGGTAATGCAGCTGGTAAAGCTCATGTTATTATCGATCCTTCTGATATTGATGATTTTAAAGAAGGCGAAATTCTAGTGACTGCGATGACAGCACCTGACTGGGTACCAGCTATGAAAAAAGCAAAAGCTATCGTTACTGATGCTGGTGGTATGACCTGTCATGCATCCATCGTAAGCCGTGAACTTGGTATTCCTTGTATCGTTGGTACAAAGAGCCGTAGTCAAGAAGCTACAACCTCTATAAAAGATGGTCAAATGATTACTGTAGATGCTACTAATGGTATTGTTTATGATGGCGTTATTGAAGACGTTGTGAAAAAAGCAGAACAACTTGCAGCAGCTGCAGTAGCTACAGAATATATTCCTGTAACAGGCACGAAGGTGTATATGAATCTTGGTGATCCTGATTTAGCTGAAAAATATGGTGTATTGCCATGTGATGGTATCGGTTTAATGCGTGAAGAGTTCATTTGGACTACTTTCATCCATGAACATCCATTGCATTTGATTGAAACTGGTCGCAGTGATGTGGCTGTTAATACACTGGCTGAAGGCATGCGCAAAGTATGTCAAGCTTTGGCACCTCGTCAAGTCGTAGTTCGTTTGAGTGATTTCAAATCTAGTGAATATCGTGATCTTAAAGGTGGCGATAAATATGAGCCTCATGAATCTAGTGCTTTACTAGGTTGGAGAGGGGCATCTCGTTATTATGATCCAAAATATCTACCAGCTTTCAAATTAGAATTAGAAGCTATTAAAAAAGTGCGTAATGAATATGGATTTAAAAATCTTCAAGTTATGATTCCATTCTGTCGTACAGTACAAGAGGCCGAACTGGTTACTAATTTGATGGCTCAAGAAGGTCTTGTGCGTAGTGCAGACTTCAAAATTTGGTTGATGGCAGAAATTCCATCTAATATTATTTTGGCAGATCAATTTAATAAATACGTGGATGGCTATTCTATCGGATCCAATGATTTAACTATGTTGGTACTAGGCTGTGACCGTGATAACGAAACTGTACAACATATTTATGATGAAAGAAATCTTGCGGTTCGTCGTGCTATTCGTCATTTAATTGAAGTGGCTCATAAAGATGGTAAAACAGTATCTATCTGTGGCCAAGCGCCAAGTGTATATCCAGAATTATGCGATTTCTTAGTTAAGAGCGGTATCGATTCTATTTCCGTAAATCCAGATGCTGTTAAGAGTACTAAAAAAATGGTTGCCCAATTAGAGCAACGTATGATGCTTGATGCTGTAACAGGTCGTGGACGCCAAGAATCTGAAGATTTAACTTGGTAATTGTAAATCATTTGAGCATAAGATTATAGAGAGAGGAGACTTATTTAAGTCTCCTCTTTTTACAAATGGAAATACAGGATATAATGGAACTATGTAAACGAAAGGAGGAGCAGTATTGAAACTTTCACAACGGCAAGAACAAATTGCACATATTGTTCGCGAAGAAGGGCCTGTTACCGGTGATGCTATAGCTAAATATCTGGATGTTACTCGATCTGCATTGCGATCGGATTTATCAGTTCTCACCATGTTAGGCGTATTGGATGCTAGACCAAATGTAGGGTATTACTATGTTGGTTTATCTACAGAAACACAAGTATCTGAAACATTGAATTCCTTCACCGTTCAAGATGTTTTGTCTCAAGCTGTAGTGGTAACTCCAGAGACTAGTTTATATGATACGATTGTAACCCTATTTACAGAGGATGTAGGTACGATTCTAGTGTGTGAAGATTCCTATTTATTAGGTGTTGTATCGCGGAAGGATCTATTGCGGGCATCTATGGGACAAAATAATTCAAATACTATGCCTATTTCGATGATAATGACACCTGTTAGTAAGGTGATATTTGTGGAGCCTGCGGATACATTAGTGGAAGCAGCACAGAAAATGATAGATTATGAAGTCGACTGTTTACCTGTAGTTATCATAGAGGCAGAGGCTAAGAAGAAACGATATAAAGTAGTTGGCCGAGTGTCAAAAACAACAGTAACAAAGACATATTTAGAATGCAGTATACAATGAGGTAGTTTTAATGAAAGATAAAATTATTTATGCTATATCGGACTCTCTCGGGGAAACGGCAGAGTCTGTAGCAAGAGCGACAGCCAGTCAATATGATAAGGAGCCAATTGAAATTATTCGGGTTCCTTATATTGTAAGTGAACAACAAATTGATGAAGTTCTTGAAGATGCGAAAGTTGGTGGACATGTAATTTGTCATACTATTGTATCTATTTCTTTGCGTAATTATTTGCATACAAAGGCCAAAGAATATGGTGTACAAGCAGTAGATATTATGGGGCCTGTTTTAAATGCAGTAGGTACTATTGCAGATACTGAACCTCGTATGACAGCTGGTATGGTTCACAAACTAGACCAAGAGTATTTCAAAAAGGTGGAAGCTATTGAATTTGCTGTTAAATATGATGATGGTAAAAATCCAAGTGGATTTGCAAAGGCTGATATCGTAATTCTTGGTGTATCTCGTACTAGTAAAACACCGCTATCTATGTATTTAGCATATAAAAAAATAAAAGCTGCTAATCTTCCGTTAGTTCCAGAAGTTCCATTGCCAGAAGAATTATTCAAAATTCCACCAAAGAAAATTGTAGGCTTGATTATCGATCCATACAAATTGAATAATATTCGTTCTGAACGTCTGCGTGCTATTGGTCTTGAGGATGAGGCTAACTATGCATCTGTAGAACGTATTAATCAAGAATTAGAATATGCAAAAGCTATTATGCGACGTTTACATTGCCAAGTATTGGATGTGTCCAATAAGTCGATTGAAGAAACATCGTCCTTTGTAATGCAGTTGATTGATCGTAATCGTGCTATGGATAATAAACAATAAGAGGTGTTATGAATATTAGAGAGCAAATAGAAGAACGGGAAGAGTTAATACTCTCTCCATTAGCGGCAAAAAGTCGTCTTGCTGTACGTAGTAGAGAGGAAGAACCAGATCCTTTGCGTACGGCCTTCCAACGAGATCGTGATCGGATTATTCATAGTAAATGCTTCCGTCGTTTGAAACATAAAACACAGGTGTATATAGCTCCTGGTGATCATTATCGTACACGGATGACTCATACACTAGAAGTGGGACAAATTAGTCGTACCGTAGCTAGAGCATTGCGTCTTAATGAAGATTTAGTAGAGGCTATTGCGATGGGCCATGATGTGGGGCATACCCCATTTGGTCATGTGGGGGAATACGCACTTCGTGATTTAGTTGGTCATTTTAATCATAATGAACAAAGCTTACGCATGGTTGAGGTCATTGAAAAGAATGGGAAGGGCCTTAATTTAACAACAGCTGTTAAAGAGGGAATTGTGGGCCATACCGGGGCGGTGATTCCGTCTACATTAGAAGGCCAAATTGTTCGCATTGTAGACCGTATTGCTTATTTATGTCATGATTTTGATGATGCACAGCGTGCCGGTATGTTATCCGAGGATAGATTGCCTGATGACGTCCGTGAAGTCTTAGGGATTACTCCCTCTGAAATGATTACATCCATGGTAATGGATATTGTAGAAAATTCTATGGATCAGACTGAAATTAAAATGTCTGCAGATGTAGAATTAACGATGAATCGGTTCCGTCAATTTATGTTTAAAGAAGTCTATTTAGCACCGGCCTTAATCCCTGATCGAAATAAGGCGGCTCATGTGGTAAAAAACTTATTTACCTATTTCATGGAGCATCCAGGAGATATGGAAGAAGACTTTGGCCATAATGGGTTCTATTCTACTGTAGATGTGGTGGATTATGTAGCGGGCCTGACAGACCAATATGCTATTAAACTATTCAAGAAATTTTACATTCCTAAAATTATGCTATAAATGAAAAACCGGATTTACCAAATTAGGTGCGTTGGTAAATCCGGTTTTTTGCTGTATGTAGGCAATAGGTTTTTATAAAAAAATAAGGGAAGAAATGAGTTATCATTTCTTCCCTTATTTTTCTTCGTTGAGTACATGTACTTTTTATATTACGCGCGTGTAATTTTATTAGAACGAAGGCAACGTGTGCACACGTTTACTTTTTTAGTAGCACCGTCGACAACAGCTCGTACTCTTTGAATGTTTGGTTTCCAAGTTTTTCTTGTACGAATATGAGAATGACTCACGTTCATACCGCTAGATGTGAATTTGCCACATACTTCGCAAAGGTTTGCCATAGTTTCCACCTCCAAGCATAGTTCTACAACATAACAAAAATATATTATCACAAATAGAATAGTAAAGCAAGCACATAATGAGTAAGTTTTCCTGATTTCATCAATATATGGTATACTCTCCATAGATTATAATATTTTATTAGACTAAATACTAGGTATATTATGAGTGAATTACTAACTTCTATCAAGGGCGTTGGCCCTGGTAGGGAAAAACAATTCCATAAATTAGGTATCCATACGGTATCCTCTTTGCTGTCGTATTTTCCACGTACTTATGAGGATAGACGTAAAATTTATAGTATCAAGGAATTAACAGTTGGCATGACGGGAGGTATTATTGGTACCGTAATCGCTGTCGGGGAAAAACGGCCACGTCCTAGATTATCTATTTTAGAAATCGTGGTGACGGATGGAACGGGTTCCTTGAAAATCGTTATGTTCAATCAAGGCTATAAAAAGAACTTTTATAAAAAAGGTCAACGATTATATGCTTATGGCAAGGTGGAAATTGGTTATGGTGCATTGCAGATGAACACGCCACAAATGGAAAATTTAGGGCCCAATCAAAATCCGGATACAGGTATTGTACCTATTTATTCTTTGGTGGATGGGGTGAGTCAATATATTATCCGTAGTGCAGTGAGAAATTGGTTTTCTGTCCATGGATTTATGGATGAGGTATTGCCGCCGTCCATAGGCAAAAAACATACATTTATGAGTCGCTATGATGCGTTTTATAATATGCATTTTCCTACCTCGAGTGAAAGATACGAACAAGCTCGTCATCAGATGGCCTATGAAGAATTATTTATCATGCAAGCTGGTTTGGCTTTATTGCGTAATAAAGCTCAGAATTATGTGGGCCATAAAATGGAGCCTGATGGGAAATTAATGGCGGCTTTCACAGAGGCTCTGCCATTTACATTGACTAGGGATCAGCAGCAAGCGTTGTATGAAATTTCTTGTGATATGCAAGATGAACGCCCTATGCAACGATTGTTGCAAGGTGATGTGGGCTCTGGAAAAACCGTGGTGGCTACATTGAGTCTGTTAAAGGCTATTGAAAATGGATTCCAAG
Source organism: Negativicutes bacterium (assembly GCA_009929605.1). Lineage (GTDB taxonomy): Bacteria > Bacillota > Negativicutes > Veillonellales > Veillonellaceae > Veillonella > Veillonella absiana. The sequence goes on along the minus strand of SAAC01000003.1, from coordinate 61,852 downwards.
GGGCATTGATGGCGCCGACGGAAATTTTAGCCGCTCAACATTATGAAGGTATACAAGCGCTTTGTCATAATCTTGATATTACCATTGCTTTATTAACAGGGTCTACATCAAAGAAAGAAAAACAGGATATATACGATCGATTGGCGGATGGCACTATTCAGATGATTATTGGTACTCACGCACTTATTCAGGACAGTGTTGTGTTTGATCGACTAGGCCTTGTCGTTATTGATGAACAACATCGTTTTGGCGTAGAACAACGGGCATCATTGCAAAAAAAAGGAATACATCCCCATGTACTTATCATGACGGCAACGCCCATTCCAAGAACCATGACTTTGTCTGTGTATGGTGATTTAGCTGTGAGTCTCATTAAGAAAATGCCACCGGGACGTAAACCTGTGAAAACCTATGTGGTGGATACATCGTATACGGAACGATTACGTAAATTTTTTGAAAAGGAAATGACTGTAGGACATCAAGTCTATGTGGTTTGTCCTTTAGTGGAAGAATCCGAAAAATTAGATTTACAGGCGGCAGAGGAAACCTTTCTAGAATTACGTGACTATTTCTATAAACGTTTTGACGTAGGTCTCGTTCATGGTCGTATGACACCATCCGAAAAAGATGAAATTATGGAACGATTCCATGCAGGTGATGTAAAGCTACTCGTGTCGACAACGGTTATCGAGGTAGGTGTGAATGTACCGAATGCCACTATTATGTGCGTTGTAGGGGCGGAACGTTTCGGACTTTCACAATTGCACCAATTGCGTGGTCGTGTTGGTCGTAGCGATATTCAGTCCTATTGTATTCTCGTTAGTGATTCTAAAACTGATGTTAGTCAAGAACGGCTAAAATTGATGGAAACTACAAACGATGGATTTGAATTGGCGGAACAAGATTTATTGTTGCGTGGATCCGGTCAGTTATTTGGAGTGGCACAGTCAGGATTGCCAGATTTACGTGTTGCTAATATTATTAAAGATATAGATATTTTAGTGCAAGCACGGCAGGATGTTTTAGATTACGCTAAGGAGTTTGGTATTGAACAATTACAAACTGTTATGAGTAGTGAATTATCGAAACGATTTGGTGAAAAATTTATTAGAATATTGTATAATTAAGATATACTGGTTATAATGTTATAAGGTGCTATAATATTAGATTTTATCTAATGTTTTAGTTGTATCTATACTCTCTTTCACGTATAATAAATTTAATAATTTATTTTTGATTATCAATCCAATGGAGGAAAAAATTATGCCATTAATTCATGTTGAACTCGTTGAAGGTCGTAGTAAAGAAACTAAGAAACAATTGGGCGAAGCAATTACAAAAGCAACTGTAGATATCGTAGGGGTTCCTGTGGATGCAGTAAAAGTAATTTTTGTTGATATGAAAAAAGATGATTTTATGGAAGGCGGCGTATTGCGGTCTGAAAGATAAACTGCGATGTCAAAGGGGCCGTTACGACGGCCCTTTATGATAACGCAGTTTTTAGTTTTATATAAGTGAAAGGAAAGTACCATGAGAGAAGATAAATTTGGTATTCAAGGTTTAACATTTGATGACGTTTTATTAATTCCAGCAGCATCTGATGTACTACCAAATCAAGTAGAATTATCTACACAATTAACAAAAGACATTAAGTTAAACATTCCTATGATTAGTTCTGGTATGGATACCGTTACAGAGTCCCGTATGGCCATTGCTATGGCGCGTGAAGGTGGTCTTGGTGTTATTCATAAAAATATGTCTATTGAAGAACAAGCTCACGAAGTAGATAAGGTAAAACGCTCTGAACATGGTGTTATTGTAGATCCAATTTATTTGAGTCCACAAAATTTGTTATCTGATGCAGAAGAATTGATGCATAAATATAAAATTTCTGGCGTGCCTGTGACTGAAAATGGGAAATTGGTTGGTATCATTACAAATCGCGATATGCGTTTTGAATCTGATATGACTCGTACTATCGGTGCTTGTATGACAAAAGAAGGTCTTGTAACGGCTCCAGAAGGTACATCTTTAGAAACAGCTAAACAAATTTTGCGTGAACACCGCATTGAAAAATTACCTTTAGTTAATGGTGATGGTGAATTAAAAGGCTTGATTACTATCAAAGATATTGAAAAAGCTACAAAATACCCTAATGCCGCTAAAGATGGTAGCGGTCGTTTATTAGTTGGTGCAGCTGTAGGCGTATCTAAAGATATGTACGATCGTCTCGATGCATTAGTAGCTGCAAAAGCTGACGTAATTATCGTAGATACTGCACATGGTCACTCTGCAGGTGTATTGCGTACATTAAAAGAAATTAAAGCAGCCTATCCTCATATTCCAGTTATCGCTGGTAACGTAGCTACTGCAGCTGGTACAGAGGCGTTAATCGAAGCTGGTGCTGATGCTGTTAAAGTAGGTATTGGACCTGGTTCCATTTGTACAACTCGCGTTATCGCTGGTATTGGTGTTCCACAAATCACTGCTGTATACGAATCAGCAAAAGTAGCTCGTCGTTATGGTATTCCTATCATCGCCGATGGCGGTATTAAATACTCTGGTGATATTGCAAAAGCTATCGCTGCTGGTGCTAATGTTGTAATGATGGGTAACCTATTGGCTGGTACTGATGAAAGCCCAGGGGAAACTGTTATTTACCAAGGTCGTAGCTATAAAGTATACCGTGGCATGGGCAGTCTTGGGGCTATGAAATTGGGCAGTAAAGATCGTTACTTCCAAACAGAAGCGAAAAAACTCGTTCCAGAAGGTATCGAAGGTCGCGTACCTTACAAAGGCATGTTAGCAGATACTATCTTCCAAATGGTTGGTGGTCTTCGTGCCAGCATGGGCTATTGTGGTTGTCATAACATTCAAGAAATGATGGATAATACACAATTTATGCAAATTACAGCAGCTGGTTTGAAAGAAAGTCATCCACATGATGTTAGCATCACTGTAGAGGCTCCTAACTATAGTGGTTTATAATCCTTTTTACTGTGGATTGTAAAATCTTCTGGTTGGACATTTAGAAAAAATATGTTATAAATTATAGGTTGGATATATTTTTAGGTTGGATATATTTTTCTGTATAAATATATACTGATTATTTTAAACAGATTATGATAAAGGTTTTAGTGAGGTGTTATATTGCGCAAGCGTATTGATATATTGTCTGTGCCAATTGATGTTATTACGAAGGACGAAACTATTCAGCGTGTTCAAGAGATGATGAACGAGCCGGGGCTACATATTGTAGCCACGGCTAATGCTGAAATGGTTATGCTTGCCAATAGTAATCCTTCTTTGCATACAATATTAGCGAATGCTAGCCTAGTGGTTCCAGATGGAGCAGGTGTGCTTTGGGCAGCAGAACAAAATGGAGAACATTTCCCAGAACGTGTAGCTGGTATCGATGTAGCTAAAGGTCTATTTAAGGTCGCTAGTGAACAATCGATTCCTGTATATTGCTTGGGGGCTGCACCGGGTGTGGCAGAAAAAGCAGTGTCTAATATAGAACAAGAAGTAGGTCCATTGAATATCGTTGGTATTCATGATGGCTTCTTTAATGCTGAAGAAGAAACGAATATTATTCGTACTATCGAAGAGGGTGGCGCCAAAATCATATTTGTAGCACTGGGCATACCAAAACAAGAAGAGTGGATTCAACATAAATTGTCCCATCTTGATGGTGTTGTGGCTATGGGGATTGGTGGATCCTTTGACGTATTAGCTGGTAATATTCCACGTGCCCCAGAGTGGATGCAACATAATCGTTTAGAGTGGTTATATCGTCTATATTTAGAACCAAAACGTATTGGTCGTATGATGAGCATACCTAAATTTATGCTTACTGTTATTAAAAATAAACGCTAGAGAGGTGGTGCAACGTGCCCACAGGTCCTATTATAAAAGAAGGCTTTCCGCTCATTGGTGCCATGCTCCTAATAGCGGTACTATTATGTGCTTTTGGACATTATTATATTGCAATTATTCCCTTTATATTGGCACTGTTCTTTGTCAATTTTTTCCGTAATCCAAAGCGCGTAATTCCTCAAGATCCAGACTTAATTCTATCTCCTGCGGATGGGAAAGTTATGGATATTGCCGATGTATATGAAGATTTATATTTGCATCGTGATTGTAAAAAAGTAACAATTTTCTTATCTGTATTTGATGTGCATGCTAATCGTGCACCTATCGATGGAAAAATTATATATCGTCAATATACAGAAGGTGGCTTTCTACCAGCTTATAAGGATGAAGTAGGTTTTGAAAATGAACGCCACACAATTTGTATTGAAAATGACCGCACAAAAGTACTAGTAACACAAATTGCTGGTCTTTTGGCTAGACGTATCGTATCTTGGACTGACCTAGATAGCGTATTGAAACGTGGACAACTGTATGGAATGATTAAGTTTGGTTCTTGCACAGAAATCTATATGGATAAAGATGTTGAAATTTTTGTTGAAAAAGGTCAACATGTGACTGCCGGAGATACAGTTATTGGGAGGTTAGGTCATGAATAAATCAATATTTCCTAATTTGTTTACCGGAAGCAATTTAGCTTTTGGCGTTATTGGGATTACATTATCTGCACAAGGGGAAACAACATATGCAGCAATCTGTGTTTTGTTGTCTCTATTGGCAGATGGTTTGGATGGGCGCGTGGCTCGAGCTTTAGGTGTGTCAGGTCCATTTGGCCGTGAATTAGATTCGCTAGCTGATGTTGTGGGCTTTGGTGTAGCGCCTGCATATATGTTATATGTGAAAGAACTATATGGTTTAGGTTGGTACGCTTATGTACCATTGTTAGCATTTGCTGTATTGGGTGCTTTCAGATTGGCCCGTTTTAATATTATGACAGAAGAGGTACATGGGTATTTCCAAGGGTTACCAATTCCAGCTGCTGGTTGTTTGGCAGCAACCTATGTATTATGTGGTGTTATGGTGCCTCAAATCGTCTTGATGGTTTCTATGATTTGCGTAGGCATCTTGATGGTTAGCGAAGTAAAATATCCTGATTTTAAAGGTCATAGTTCTTTGCGCATTCAAAAAATTGCCATAGGTATTGTTGGTCTATTGGTAGTATTGGGCTTGATTTGTGATTATCACGCTTGGGCTGTATTGTTGTTTGCTGGCTATGTGTTATTTGGCTTGATTAACTCAGCACTTAACTTAGCTATTCGCAAGTAAGGTGGAGGTTGTATTACATGGATTACCTACTGGATCTACTATTGATTCCTATGCAGGTAATAATCGTAATTTACACGATTTATTATTTTGTGTTGGCCGTCGTAGGCATGTGGCGTCAACGCGTACATAAAAACTATACACCGAAAAACTCCTTTGCCGTTGTTATTTGTGCGCATAATGAAGAGGTTGTAGTAGGAGAATTAGTCAAGAATCTACGCAGTTTAGATTATCCTGATGAACTCTATGATATCTTTGTGGTAGCAGATAACTGCACAGATAATACTGTAAAAGTAGCTGGTGAAGCAGGGGCCTTAGTGCATGAACGCTTTAACCAAGAAGAAGTAGGCAAAGGCTATGCTATGGGGTGGATGTTTGAGCGCGTTGAACAAAAGCAACGAAAATATGATGCCTATCTTGTCTTTGATGCTGATAATTTAGTGCATCCACAATTTCTCTTGGAAATGAATGATCATCTTGAAAAAGGTGAATCTGTTATTCAAGGGTATTTGAACTCCAAAAATCCTACAGACTCTTGGGTAGCAGGTACATTCTCTATTGCGTTTTGGATGGTTAATCATATGTGGCATCTAGCTAAATACAGATTGGGTTTATCTACTGCATTGGGTGGCACAGGTATGTGTATTCGCACCTCTATCATTCGAGACTATGGTTGGGAATGTAACAGCCTTACAGAAGATATGGAATTCTCTATGAAGTTATTGACTCATGGAATTCGTACTTGTTGGGCTCATGATGCTATTGTATATGATGAAAAAGTAACTACTATGATGGCATCTTGTAAACAACGTCTTCGTTGGGCACAGGGGCAATTTCTATGTGCAGAGCGATATATTCCAAAACTCTTTACCATAGGTGTAAAAACTGGAAATATTATGATTCTTGATGGGATTTTCCAAGTGAGTCAGCCATATTTCTTATTATTATCTACCGTATACTTAGTATTATCTTACATCAATGGATATTACCCAATTTATACAAATATTTTGTATCAAATTATGCCAGTAACGGTGTGGACCATCATTGGGGTAGGACAATATCTTTTCCCATTGATTGTACTCCTTAAAATTAAGGTGCCACCAAAAATTTGGTTCTATTATTTGTTATATCCACTCTTTGTGTACTCCTGGGTTCCAGTCAATATTCTTGGCTATTTCCGCCGTTACAACAAGGTTTGGTCTCATACGATTCATACTCGTGCCGTTGCACTTGAGGATGTGAAATTAACTCGTATGGGCAACATGAATAAAAAATAATATGAAAGCAGTCGATTTTGATCGGCTGCTTTTTGCTATAGAGAGGAATTTTCAAGTATAATAATCTCATGAAAGTTATACTATGTTAGTTCATATGATGATTATATGTGAGCTCACTAGAGTTATCCTATAGGATACATGGTTTTAGATAGTGTAGAATTAATAATTTATAGAGGTATATATGCATATTTTAATTTGTAATGATGATGGTATTTTAGCGCCCGGCCTTCGTGATATGGCCGATTATTTAGCACAATTTTATCAAGTCACAGTTGTGGCACCCGAAGTGGAGCAAAGTGCCAAATCACATGCCTTGACGATTGAAACACCTTTAAAGATTCGAAAATTTAGCGATGATACAGCAAACCCAAGATTGATGGCAGTTACAGGAACACCGTCTGATTGTATGAAACTAGCTATGAGTTATTTACTTGTAGATGATATGCCGGACCTGGTGATATCGGGTATTAATCATGGATTTAATTTAGGATCTGATGTACTGTATTCAGGCACTGTTTCAGGGGCTATGGAATCCATGTTCTATAATATACCAGGGTTAGCGCTTTCAGTGAGAAAATACAGTTCTCGACGTGGGGAAGAGATGTTGCCATTTATTAAGTCTTTTATTGAGCAAATATTTGTAAAGGAAGCATTTCATGGTCTCTTAAATGTAAATTTTCCATTGGAAGGCCCATGTGACTGGGATCATGTAGAGGTTGTAAGTCAAGGATTCCAGCGATATACAGATATTATTGATGCTCGCATGAGTCGTCGCGGGGATGAATACTTTTGGATTGGCGGTCATTTAGAGTTTGATAAAGAAGATATTCCTACGGATGTAGAACGCATAGAACATGGCGTAATTACTGTAGTAGCATTAACCTGGAAGCAGCAGAATGATGAAGATATGGAAATTGTAAAAAAAATTGTTGACAAGGTATAGTCGTTTCGGTATAATAGCAATTGTTCCGATGTGCCGGAGTGGCGGAATGGCAGACGCACTTGACTCAAAATCAAGCGGGTAACACCGTGTGGGTTCAAGTCCCACCTCCGGCACCATAAAGCTAATAAAGTTCCAATCCTGTTGTATCAATAGGGTTGGGATTTTTTTTGTCTATTTATAAGGCTTTGTGTATAATGAGTATACAGCTCTTGTATTTTGTATTACACTCATCCGAGGAGGATGCATGAAACTAGGCATTGATATAATTGAAATTGAACGGATTCAAATGGCTATTGAAAGAAATAATGCCTTTATAGAACGCGTATATACACCTATAGAGGTTTCCTATTGTAAGAGTAAGGGGAAACATCAATATGAGTCCTTTGCAGGTCTTTACGCTGCAAAAGAAGCATTTTTGAAGGCTTTAGGAACAGGAATGCGTTATGGTTCCTGGCAAGAGATTCAAATTGATCATGATGAATTAGGAGCCCCTTATATTACAATATCTGGGGTATTTAAAAATATATTTGAACAAGGGGGGTATAGTGATGTACAAGTATCTATTAGTCATTGTCAGAACATAGCAATGGCTCAAGTTATTTTGAGCAAATAGATACTAGTAAATCATGGATAGATATTTTCTCTAACCCACTACCGTAATGAGGACATATAGTTCAAATTCAGATTGATTGAGGTGAAAATATGCGAATATTAACAAAGGAAGAGTCCCAATACATTGACCGTATGGCGCCAGAAAAATACGGAATTCCATTAGGGTATCTCATGGAAAATGCAGGTTCTGATGTGGCACAAGTTTTGGCCAATCATTACAAAGGGGCAAAATCTATTTTATTTCTCTCTGGAAATGGTAACAATGGTGCTGATGGTCTTGTGGCAGCTCGCCATTTAATGGAACTAGAAATTCCTGTTTGTATATATCTTTTTGGTGAAAGTCAAAAGGGCTCTCAGCTATTTAAAGAGCAATTACATATGGTTAAGCAGTTAGGGATAGCAATCTATACATCACTAGATGATATTCCATGGCATACTATATGGGCGGTTGTGGAAGGTCTCATTGGAACTGGAATGAAAGGTGAATTGCGGTTTCAGATGAAGGAGGTTATTGAAATAGTACAATCTCAGTGTGAATTATATTCTATCAGTAAATGGTCCATTGATATACCGGCTGGTGTAAATGCTAATACAGGTGAGGTATTTCACTCTAGTTTTAAGGCTGATTATACGATTACTTTTGGCGCTACCAAACAAGGCGTATGTTTGTATCCTGGTAAAGAGTATGCTGGGCATGTAATTGTAAAACCTTTAGGTATCCCCTTTGAGAAGGTGTTACAAAATTATCAAGCCTATCACAATACGTGGGGATTAGATATTAGATTAATAGAGACCCTATTGCGTCCTAGGAGTGCAATAGCCCATAAAGGCCGTAATGGGCACACTCTAGTTATTGGTGGTTCTAATGGTATGATTGGGGCACCTTTGATGGCTGGCGAGGCATCTGTTCATAGTGGGGCAGGTAAAACAACTGTAGCTGTACCAGACGATTGTTTACGTACGTTGCAAAATAAAGTTATGCCAGAGGTGATGACTGCCTCTTTTCGCAGTGTGTCAGATATAATGGATTTGGTAAAAGATAAGAGTGTGCTGGCATTGGGCCCTGGATTAGGGAGACGTGAGGAAACGGCACAAATAATACTCGAATTTTTAGCGACCTATGATGGGCCTATTGTGCTTGATGCCGATGCTTTCTATGCTTTGGGAGATATGGCTAATGGAGAGACGAATGGAGTTTTGCAATCTCGCTCTCATCCAGCTATTATGACACCGCATCTAGGTGAGTTCAGTCGATTGACAGGGCGCTCAATTTTAGACATTCAAAAGAATTATGTTCAAAGTGCTCGTGACTTTGCTATAGCACAACATGTTGTTCTTGTCTTAAAGGGCATTCCTTCATTAGTAGCATTGCCTAATGGGACGATTTATATAAATATGGCTGGTAATTCAGGTATGGGCACCGGAGGAATGGGTGATGTGCTAACCGGTATGATTGCGGCTTTTGTGGCACAAGGATATGAGGTAAATGAAGCAGCACTTATAGGTACGTTTTTACATAGTTATACTGCAGATCGCTTAGGGACAAAAAAGTTGTGGGGATATACTCCTAGTGATGTGAGTGTTCGTGTAGGGAGTGTTATTAGCGAATTGCTTTCTCCCTCACTGAATGTTTAGTATATTGTTTGTATATTCAGTGTAGTCTATGTATTTAGAAGTAGATAGAGATTATATTATTGGGAGTGTGTGAATGAAATCAATACAAAAAATAATTACATATTGTTTGTGTCTCCTTGTGTTCGTACTTTCACTAGCAGGATGTAACAATGAAAGTGCAGCGAATATTATTTTAGATCAAGCCACGAGTGTACTAAATGTGACAAACGGGGCTGCTGAAAGTTCAGTCAATGATCAAGAGCGTGACGATTATCCTAATGAAGCTAAGGGGACGGCCCATGTATATGCTCTAAATATTGGACAAGGTGACGCATTCCTCGTTAAGGTCGGAAATGAATATAGCTTGATTGATACGGGGGATGTGGCACATCGCCCCAATATAGTGGCTCAATTGCAACAATTAGGGGTAAAGAAATTTAAAAATATTATTATTACTCATGGACATGAGGATCATATTGGGGGATTTTTAGCCATAGCTAAAAATTTTGAAATTGAAAATGTTTATGACAATGGTATAATCACCAAAACAACGGTGGAAAATTCCTATCGACGAATCATCGAAAAAAATCATATTAGACATCATAGTTTACATAAAGGTGATGTGGTAGATTTTGGAAGTAATTCAACTTTCATCGTCTATGCCCCGTGGGAGGACGTTATTAAGGATTCAAAAGGGAAACCTGATTTGAATAATAATTCTATTGTGGGAAAGTTTAAATTTGGTAAATTTTCTATGCTATTTACTGGTGATGCTGAAAAGATTGAAGAAGCTCGATTGGTGAAGGAGCAGAATAGTAAATTATTTGCTCGTGTTCTCAAGGTAGCGCATCATGGTTCTGATCATAGTTCACCTACAAAGTTTATCCGATCTGTACGCCCAGAAATTGGTGTTATTTCTGTAGGTTTACATAATAGTTATAATCATCCTGGGGATAAAACATTAGCTAGGTTACAACAAGAAAAGGTTTCTATTTATAGAACTGATACGATGGGTATAGTGCACATTAGTACAGATGGAAAGGCCTGGCAAGTAGAGACAGAACGATAAAGTAGTAAAAAATTTTTTACTCATGATATACCATATAAGGTCATATATATAGGGGATATATACTGTAAATTGTATATATCCCTTTTTTATGTGTTTTGATAGAGGGATTCAAGGACTAGAATGTACATTGACTGTGTACCTAGAGCGAAATTCTGTGGTATAATAAATAACTGACGTAATGAGATTTTGTGAATATATTGTTATCTTAATGATATCTAGTCAATCGAATGTTATTTATGAAAATAATTAGTAAATCTTCATCTTATTACGATGTAATCAGACTATAATTGAGATATGACATTAAAATTATGATAGCGTACCACGTGGTGTAAATTATATGAATTAATTTACACCAATGATGTACTAGGATTTGAGCTTGATTGGAGTGAATGTTTTGCGAAAACTCTACTTATTTTTCTTTGCCCTTCTTATGTTGATTTCATTTATGGGATTTGAGGCACAGGCGGCCACTCTACAAGATGCAAGATGGGTAACTAGAAATGATGCACCCATACCATATGTGCGGATGGTAATGGATTTATCTGCACCAGTGAAAGCTAGTGCATCTATTAGTGAAGATGGAAAAACGACGACCGTTACATTAAAGAATACCAAAATTGGTAAGGTAAAGTCATCGATGACAATGGACTCCTCCATTGCTAGCTCAGCTAACTTGACACAAGTTGGAAAAAATGTAAATGTAACTATTAAAACACCTAAAGCTCTTGATACAGATGGAATTAAAGTATTTTCTTTAAAAAAGGATACGGTTAATAATAAACCATACCGTATAGTGATGGATGTACAAAAACAAGGGGTTGCACCTAAAAGTAACTATTATGGCAGTAAGAAAACAACTGCTAAGTCTAGTTCGAGTTCCACTAAAAAAACAAGCTCAACTTCGACAGGTGCTGCAACAACAATTAGTTCTAATGGTAATTACAAAACTTCTGGTGGATTAGCTGGTAAAGTTATTACTCTTGATCCTGGGCATGGTGGTAGCGATCCAGGTGCTATTGGGCCTAATGGTTTACAAGAAAAACAAGTTACATTGCCAATTGCTAAATACTTAAAGGCTGATTTAGAAGCACGTGGAGCTAAAGTATATATGACTCGTACAACTGACGTTGATGTATATGCACCCAATGCGAGTGGTGTAGATGAGTTACAAGCTCGTGTTAATGTAGCAAATAAATATAATTCTGATGCTTTTGTAAGTATTCATATTAATGCATTCACCAATCCTAGCGTAGGTGGCATTGCAACTTATTATTATAGTAAAACTGGGTATGATGCTAAATTAGCTCAACGAGTACAAGATCAAATCATGAATGAACCAAAATTTAATGGTGACCGTGGTATTCAAGAGGGGAACTTGTATGTATTACGTCATTCCGATATGCCAGCTATCTTGGTAGAACTTGGATTCATCTCTAATCCAACTGAAGAGGCAGCATTGAATACAACAAAAACACAACAAAGCTTTGCCGCAGAAATTGCAGCAGGTTTAGCAAGTTACTTTGGAGGCTAATCTATGAAGTTAAAAATGAGATTAGTATCTGCTATGTGTATTGCCATATTAGCTGTGTCTGCCGTTGGTTGTAGTTCTGATATGGCTATCCCAGGAGCTGATTCTAGTAAAAAAACAGTACAGCAAGATACTAAAGCAAATAAGGATGCATCAACTGGAAAACTTGATAAAAGTAGCTCTAGTGAATCTGTTAAAATGATTTATTTTGTACCTACTGAGGATGCATCTGGTGTTACCCAAGAATCTGTAGAGATTTCTGCAGATAAGAGCACGCCAAAAGCAGCATTGTTAGCGATGTTAAAATCTGATCGTAGTCATAAATATCCAATCTTTGATAAAGCTATTGAAATTAGCTCTGTTACTGTTAAGGATAAAGTTGCAACGGTGGAGGTAAATAAAGCTTTTGCAGCTGGTAAAGGGGGCGATTTGACTGTTAAATTACAATTAGCAGCCATCGTTAATACACTTACCTCCTTTGATGATATTAACAGTGTTCTATTTGTGGTTGATGGAAAACAAGTTAAGTCTATTGCTTCTTTTGATACATCTGAACCGTTAACACGTATGAAAAATTTAATTAAATAATGACTCTTTAGAGTAAAAGAAATCTGTAGCAATCTAATTGCTACAGATTTTTTGTAAAATTTGATATAGTATAAGTTAGATTATTATATGAGTTTAGAAATGTGAGCTATTATGCAATTACAAGATATTGGTGAATTTAATTTCATAGATAGTATTAATTCAGATGTGATTAACGATGCATCTACGGTGGTGACAGGCATTGGCGATGACTGTGCCATTTATAAGGCAAATCCTGAGATGGAACAATTAGTATCCATTGATACGATGGTTGAGGAAATTCATTTTTCCTTGCGGTATATGACACCTTATGACGTAGGTTATCGTCTGATGACTGCCAATCTTAGTGATATTGCAGCTATGGGTGGTATTCCACGACAAGTTGTATTATCTGTGGCAGCACCAAAGGCACTAGATGTGGCCATATTAGATGAATTCTATAAGGGCATAAAAGATCAATGTAAACTACATCATGTAAATATTCTTGGTGGCGATACTGTGAGCTCTCAAGAGGGCATCGTATTAACTGTAACGATTATAGGTGAGGTGCCTCGTGGTACGGCTGTTCTACGTAGTGGTGCACGACCTGGAGATATTGTAGGGGTTACCAATTATGTTGGGTATGCTGCTACAGGCTTAGGTGCTTTATCGTATGGTTATGATGGCTATGACATGACGATACTTGGTCATCAACGTCCTGATCCACAAATTGAATTAGGTCAAGCTCTACGCATGCATGGTGTAACAAGTATGAATGATATTAGCGATGGCCTAGCTAGTGAATTACATGAAATTGCTAAGGCGTCAGGCGTGAATATTGTCATTGATGAACAAATAGTACCACTTCATGAAGAGACCTATACGTTAGCAAAGTCATTAGGCACACGTCCCGTTGACTATGCCTTATATGGTGGAGAAGACTTTCAGCTTGTTTTTACGGCACCAAAGGAGTTGGAAGACACTTTAAAAAAAATAGGTCAAATCACTATTATCGGTCAAGTATTGGAAGGTAATAATATTGTACAAATGGTGACGAAGGAACGGAAAATAGAAACGCTAGAGGCGAGAGGATATAATCATTTTGGAAACTAAGTATAGAGTGGAGTGTCAAACACACTCCGTGGAGGATACAACTCAATTAGGAAAGCAATTAGGTGCATTTTTACAAGAACGCCAAGAACCCTTATGTGTGGCTCTCATAGGTGATTTAGGAACTGGGAAAACGCATATGTCTCAAGGTATTGGATTAGGCTTTGGCATTAAAGAGGAAATGACGAGCCCTACCTTTGCATTAATGAATACTTATGAGGCGCATGGTCAAGCATTATATCACTTTGATGTATATCGTTTGGATGATGTGTGTGAATTAGAAAATATTGGATTCTACGAATATACAGAAGACCAAATTAGTATTGTTGAATGGGCAAATAAATTTCCTCATGAATTGCCAGATGAAACATTATGGGTTACTATTACACGTCTTGGCGAGAGTGAACGTCAAATCATGATGGCTAGTGACATCCTCAGTGATGATGAATTAGCTCAAATTGGAGGTCAATATGTGGTTAGGAATTGAAACAAGTAGCCTAGTATCAAGTGTAGCTCTGGTGGATGAAACTAGAGTGATTGGTGAAATCACTATGCAAGCAGGCTTTACTCATTCTGAACAATTGGTGCCACATATTGATGCCCTATTTAATATGACGGGGAAACAAAAATCTGATTTGACGGGAATTGTGGTCAGTACTGGTCCTGGTTCTTTCACAGGTTTACGTATCGGTATGGGTACAGCCAAGGCGATGGCCTATGCCCTCAACATTCCTTTATATGGTGTAATGACTATGGACGGAATGGCCTATAATTTGCCATATTGTGAGGGTATTATTTCTGTTCTTATCGATGCGCAAAAGAAAAATGTTTATGAAGCGCGTTATGAATGGCAAGACAATTCGTTGATATGTACTCAATTACCTATGGTGAAAGCTGCAGTAGATCTTATGAATGAGGTGGTGGCTGATGGTCATTCCATAACATTTATTGGGGATGGCATTAAACGTATTACTAAATTGATGCCTGACGATACACCACATATTCGTATTGCACCTATGACAGCAACTATACCTAAGGCAAGTTCGCTTGTCTTAGCAGCAATGCCACAGATTGAAGCTGGTGAAACTGAAAATCCGATGACGATGGTGCCATACTATATTCGTCGCTCTGAGGCTGAAGTTGTGTGGGAAGAAAAGCATAAAGACAATGTTGATATGCTGGTACAAAATTCTACAGTTATCGTGATTGAGACCGTGAAAACAGCCAATGTATTAACATCGTTAGATGACTCTACGTATATAGATGCTACAAACCATACAGGTGATATAGCTAAAGTATCAGTAACAACTGATAAGACTAGTGAGGTGGATCTATGATTATTCGACTAGCAGAGGTTTCCGATGCGGAAGAAATTTTCGATATTGAGGAAGAATGTTTTTCTATTCCTTGGTCCATGGATTCCATCGTGAATGAATTAGAAAACCCTGGACATAAACTCTATTTCGTAGTTGAGGAAAATAAACAATTATTAGCCTATGCTGGAGTGTGGCTCGTGGCAGATGAAGGGCAAATCACTAATGTAGCCGTTCGTACTTGTGCGCGCCGTGAAGGCTATGGGGCTATGCTTGTTCGAAAACTTGTAAAAGAATGTTTTAAACGTGGTGCTGCTGAAATTTTTCTTGAGGTGCGCGTATCGAATGTGGCTGCCATGTCACTATATCGACGCTTAGGATTTACCGTAAAAGGATTGCGGAAACATTATTATCAAGAACCTGTTGAAGACGCATATATCATGTCTTTAATTAAAGAGGATGTACAATGAGTGTATATACATTAGCACTAGAAAGTAGTTGTGATGAAACTTCGGCGGCTGTCTTGCAGGATGGTCGTACAATTTTATCCAATGTTATATCTAGTCAAATTCCAATTCATAGAAAATTTGGTGGCGTTGTGCCAGAGGTGGCCTCGCGTCATCATATAGAACAAGTCATCCCTGTTATCGACCAAGCTTTGGCAGATGCGCATGTAACATTACAAGATATTGATCATATCGGTGTTACTTATGGCCCAGGATTAGTAGGTGCTTTGTTAGTAGGTGTGGCAGCGGCGAAAGGTTTATCCTTTGCTACGGACATTCCTCTTATCGGTGTAAATCATATGGAAGGTCATATTTTTGCTAACTTCCTAGCTAATCCAGAACTAGAACCCCCATTTTTGAGCCTTGTAGTCTCTGGGGGTCATACTATGCTCGTGGTCGTAAAAGACTATGAAACATTTGAAATTTTAGGTCAAACTCGCGATGATGCAGCGGGAGAGGCTTTTGATAAAATTGCTCGTGTTATGGGATTTCCATATCCAGGTGGCCCGCATATTGATAACATTGCTATGGAAGGTAACCCTGAGGCTATCGAATTTCCGAAAGCATTGAGTGAGCCTGGTAACTTTGAATTTAGTTTTAGTGGATTAAAATCTGCCGTATTAAATTATTTAAATAGTGCAGCGCAGAAGAATATTGAAATTAACAAGGCCGATGTTGCCGCATCCTTCCAAAAAGCATTGGTTGATGTATTAGTGGAAAAAACAGAGGATGCCGCAAAACGTACAGGGCAAATGAAAATCACCATTGCTGGTGGTGTATCCGCCAATAAGGGGTTACAGAAGGCTATTAAGGAAATGTGCGAACGAAATGGATTTATGTATTATGAACCGCACAAAATCTTATCTACCGATAATGCAGCTATGATTGGATGTCGTGCGTATTACATGGCACAGGCAGGTAAATTTTCTGATTTATCATTAAATGCAAAACCAAGTGTAGATATTGGTACCGTATCTTGGGTGGAGTCGATTAAATAATGGATATACAAAGTACATTATTAAAAGATACCAATCTGTCTGAGCCACAAGTTAGCCTGTTGTTGCGGATTGCTGAGTTTATCCCTTTTGCTGAATCAGTGGTACAGCATGCTGTGTATATGTTTACGGCAAATCAAGAGGGGGGATTTTTGAAAATCTACCCTATAAAGCAGGGTATTGCTTGTAAATCATTATCTGCTACGATTGTTCCCATTTGGACACAGCTGTTGTCTGAAGGGCAACCTATACAGGGCTTTCAAGAGGAGCAAAATGGAAAATTAGCATTTATTATTACCTATCCTATTGTAGATAATGGTGGTAAGGTGATAGGGGGACTCGTATTTAAAAATCCTCATATAGAAAGTGTGGCTGATGAAAATATTATTCAACAAATTCTTCTTTTAACTGAGACCACATATATGTCTATGTTAATGCCACAAGATATATTGGATAATCCAAAGAGCCTTTATGAACCACTATCCTATCAGGATGGGGTTATCATATTTGATGAAGGGGGCACCATCATGTATGGTAATGAATCGGCATCTCGACTTGTTAATTTACTAGGCTTTGATCGGAGATTAGTAGGGTCATCTATTTATGGCAGTTCCTTGAAGTTGTCCTTTGTAAAAAAAGTGCTCACTGAACGACAAGGGGCCATTAGTGAGGAAATATACCAGGATATTGTGGTTCGTCAAACGGTCATTCCCGTATTCTTTGGGCGCGGTTTGAGCCGTAGTTTTTTGTTCTTAAAGGATATGACACGTGAAAGTAAACAACAACAGGCTTTATTAGTAAAAAATTCCGTTATTAAAGAGATTCACCATCGCGTAAAAAACAATTTGCAAACCGTAGCAGGACTGCTTCGCATGGAGGCTAGACGATCAGACTCTAATGAGGTTAAAAAAGCATTACAAGAGGGAATCTCTCGAATTGAAAGTATGGCATTGGTACACGACATCGTATCCCACTATGATGAGGATTATATTTCTATTCGTAGTATTTATGATGAACTTAGTAGATTGTTAAAAAATAGTATGCTGTTACCAAAGCAACAGGTGCAATGTGATTATATAGGAGATGATATTATCATTTCCTCACATCAAGCGAGTTATGTGTCCTTGATTATTAATGAACTCATATCTAATAGCATTGAGCATGGACTTGGGACACAAGATGGTCATATCACATTATCGGTACAGGACAATAATCAGCGTATTTTGATAACCTTAGGCGATGATGGCAAGGGACTGCCAGAGTCATTTTCTTTGGATGCATCCAAGCGATTAGGATTACAAATTATTAGAAATTTAGTGACTCATGAATTACAAGGCACAATACAGATGGGAAATCATCAGTCTGGGGGGACAATTGTGACCATTGATTTTGAAAAAGGAGAATAATATGAAGGTAGTACTCGTAGATGATGAATCTTTAATTAGAATGGATCTTAGAGATATTCTAGAGTCTGGTGGCTGTGAAATTATAGGAGAAGGTGCTAATGGCGTTGAAGCCATTCGGTTGGCAAAACAATTACAACCAGATGTAATCCTTATGGATGTAAAAATGCCAGAATTAGATGGTATAGAGGCAGCTCGACAAATTGGTTATAATCATTATGCACCAGTTGTGCTATTAACGGCGTTTAGTCAAGATGATCTAGTTAAAAAAGCAAAAGACTCTGGCGTATTTGGCTATTTGATTAAACCCGTTAGAGAAGAGCAACTGATTCCTACATTACAAATGGCTATTGGCCGTTTTAAAGAGGATGAGCAAATGCGTGCCGATATGGCATCTTTAGAACAATCTTTAGAGGATCGCAAACTTATTAGTCGTGCTACCGGGCTATTAATGGATATGTATAAAGTAACTGAGGATGAGGCGTTTTCTCGGATTCGTGGCTTGGCAATGAAAAAACAAGTGACCATTGCTACTTTGTGCGAACAGATTATCGCATCGGCGAGTAAAAAATAATATTGGTATAGTGAGTAAAAAATAATATGGCATAACGGATAAAAAATAATAACGAAATGTAGACAGAGCTATAACAAGATGAATTACAACATCATCTTGTTATAGCTTTTTGCACTTTTGATTTGACTTTATATTGTAAAAGTTATATAAAAGTCTAGTAAAAAACTAATTAGTCAAAAAATCAAAAAAATATACTTGCAATTATTGAGGGATAGGATATAATAATACATGTGATTAGCACTCAAGATGTTTGAGTGCTAACAATATAAAAATAAATTACTAAAAAGGAGTGACTTCTCATGTTAAAACCATTAGGCGATCGCGTTATTATTCGCGTATTAGAAAAAGAAGAAAAAACTAAAAGTGGTATTTTTTTACCAGATACTGCAAAAGAAAAACCTCAAGAAGGTGAAGTAGTAGCCGTAGGTGCTGGTAAAGTATATGACAATGGCCAACGTGTTGCATTAGAAGTGCAAGTTGGAGATAAAGTATTATTCGCTAAATACGCTGGTACAGATGTAAATATTGATGGTGTTGATCATTTAGTTCTTAGTGAACGCGATATCTTAGCAGTTTTATAAGATTAAATTGATTCACTATAATAATTGAGCTTATTGTAGTGAATAGGAATGTTCTATTAGTTGCTTTCACAGTGACTAATGTATTAATTACATGTAATTTGAATAGAGTACTATTCAAGGAGGCAATATACAATGGCAAAAGAAATTTTGTTTAATGAAGAAGCTCGCCGTGCATTAGGTCGTGGCGTTGATCAATTGGCAAATGCAGTAAAAGTTACATTGGGACCTAAAGGTCGTAATGTTGTATTGGATAAAAAATTTGGTGCTCCTACTATCACTAATGATGGTGTAACTATCGCTCGTGATATCGAACTTCCAGATCCATTTGAAAATATGGGGGCACAATTAGTAAAAGAAGTTGCTACAAAAACTAATGATGTAGCTGGTGACGGCACTACTACTGCAACAGTATTGGCTCAAGCAATGATTCAAGAAGGTATGCGTAACGTAGCTGCTGGTGCTAATCCTATGATCTTGAAAAAAGGTATTGAAATGGCAGTAGGCGCTTTGGTAGAAGAAGTTAAAAAACGTGCTATTAAAGTATCTGGCAAATCTGACATCGCTCAAGTTGCGTCCGTATCTGCAGCTGATGAAGAAATTGGCGGTTTGATTGCAGAAGCAATGGAAAAAGTTGGTAAAGATGGTGTTATCACTGTTGAAGAATCCAAAGGCTTGCAAACAGGTTTGAACGTAGTAGAAGGCATGCAATTCGACCGTGGCTACATTTCCCCTTACATGGTAACTGACCCTGATCGTATGGAAGCAGTTATCGACAATCCTTTGATTTTGATTACCGACCGTAAAATTACTGCTATCGCTGATATGCTTCCAACATTGGAAAAAGTAGTAAAAGTTGGTAAAGAATTATTGATTATCGCTGAAGACGTTGGAGGCGAAGCATTGGCTACATTGGTAGTTAACCGTTTGCGTGGTACTTTCAAAGCCGTTGCTGTAAAAGCACCTGGTTTCGGTGACCGTCGTAAAGCAATGCTTGAAGATATCGCTATCCTTACTGGTGGTACTGTTATCACTGAAGATATGGGACGTAAGCTCGACAGCGTTGAATTAGAAGATTTGGGTACTGCTCGTCAAGTACGTATCTCCAAAGATGAAACAGTTATCATCGATGGCGTAGGTGACAAAGCAGTAATTGCTCAACGTGTAGCTCAAATCCGTGCACAAGTAGAAGAAACTACTTCTGAATTCGATAAAGAAAAATTGCAAGAACGTTTGGCTAAATTATCTGGTGGTGTTGCAGTTATCGAAGTAGGGGCTGCTACAGAAGTTGAAATGAAAGATAAAAAACTTCGTATCGAAGATGCATTGAATGCAACTCGTGCCGCTGTGGAAGAAGGTATCGTTGCTGGTGGTGGTACTACTTTCATCGACATCATTCCTGTTCTTGACACATTAGAAGCAACTGGCGATGTTCAAACTGGTATTAACCTTGTTAAACGCGCTGTAGAAGAACCAGTTCGTCAAATCGCATACAATGCCGGTTTAGAAGGTTCTGTTGTAGTAGAAAAAGTTAAAAATACTGAAGTAGGTGTTGGTTTCAACGCATTAACTGAAGAATATGTAGATATGGTAAAAGCTGGTATCGTAGATCCTGCAAAAGTTACTCGTTCTGCTCTTCAAAATGCAGCATCCATTGCATCCTTGGTGTTGACAACTGAAACAATCGTTGCTGACAAAGTAGAAGAAGGTGCGGCAGCAATGCCAGCTATGCCTCCAATGGGTGGCATGGGCGGCATGATGTAATCTCCATATATAGAGTTTTATATCATTGCTAATTACATAGCTATACATACACAACCCTTATATCAAGGTATTGATATAAGGGTTGTTTTACTATATTGAATAAATTCATTGACTAGGTCTGTGGATTCCTCTATAATAAATATTGTTAAAATTCTATAGAAAATACATGGTAAAGTATCTATACACTATTAGTGTAGTGTTATGCCAATTGTTAGAATATATTTTTTGTTCCTAATAGGAGAGTCAGATGAGCGAGAAAAAAGTCCCATTTACAGTAGAGCAACTTGAAGACATTATTAAAGAATACCCAACGCCTTTCCACATCTATGATGAAGAAGGTATTGTAAATAATATGAAACGTTTTTTAGCAGCATTTAATTGGAACAAAGGTTTCAAAAATTATTTTGCTGTGAAAGCTACACCAAATCCTTACCTAATGCGTTTATTACAACCATTGGGCGTAGGGGCAGATTGTTCTTCTTTGGCAGAGTTAATTCTTTGTGAAAAGGTTGGTATCACTGGTCATGATATTATGTTCACGTCCAATAACACACCATATGTAGAGTACAAGAAAGCATTAGATTTGGGGGCTATCATCAATCTTGATGATATTACACATATCGATTATTTATTAGAAAACCATGGTTCTTTACCTGATACAATGTGTTTACGTTATAATCCTGGTGATTTAAAATCTGGTGGTAACGATATCATTGGTGTTCCAACAGAAGCTAAATATGGAATGACTCATGAACAAGCTTTAGAATCATACAAACGTATGAAAGGACTTGGAGTTAAGCACTTTGGTTTACACGTTATGTTAGCTTCCAATGACAGAGATGTGATGGCTCATAAACAAACAGCTGAAATTTGCTTTGAATTTGCTCTTGAAATTCGTGAAAAAGTTGGTATTGAGTTAGAATTTATCGATCTTGGTGGTGGTGTAGGTGTTGCTTATCGTCCTGAAGAAGAACCTATGGACTTTGAAGCATTAGGTGCTGAAATCAAAGAAGCTTATGAACGTATTTTAGTGGAAAATCAGTATCCACATATTGCCTTATCATATGAATGTGGCCGTATGGTAACGGGACCATTTGGTTGGCTCGTATCTACAGCGATTCATAAAAAAGAAATCTACCGTAACTATATTGGTTTAGATTCCTGTATGGCTAATTTAATGCGTCCAGCATTGTATGGTTCCTATCATCACATTACAGTAATGGGAAAGGAAAATGCGCCTTTAGATCATGTATATGATGTAACTGGATCTTTATGTGAAAACAATGATAAATTCGCTATTCAACGTGAATTACCAAAAATTGATATCGGGGATCGTGTTATTATTCATGATGCTGGTGCACATGGTCATTCTATGGGCTTCAATTATAATGGTAAATTACGTTCTGCTGAATTATTATTGCATAAGGATGGCAGCGTAACACAAATTCGTCGTGCTGAAACATATGATGATTTGTTTGGCACATTGGATTTCTCTAATTTATAATAAAAAATTATAAGTAAAAAGTATTAATTGAGAATTGATACCAAAATACTCATTTGGATAAAAAGCCTATTTATATAAGTAATATATACTATTCTTTTAATTCCAATATATTTTGGTAGGAATATCTTGCTATCAATTAGACAAGCATGTATAATAAGTATAGATAGTTATGCACATGACTTGCTAAAGTGGCGAGAAGATACAGCGGTATTCACTTTGGTGCATACCGCTTTTTTACGTCTATATAAGACATGTGTTGATATATTTTATTTAGTAATATTCATATTGTTTTAGCATTATATATAGTATATAAGGAGTGAATTATTTTGGCTGAACTGCTTCAAGTAAAAGATTTAGAAGTATCTGTTGAAGGTAAAAAAATATTAAAAGGCATTAACCTGACAATTAATCCAGGTGAAATCCATGTAGTTATGGGTACAAATGGTGCTGGTAAATCTACATTGGCTAATGCTATTATGGGTAACCCAATTTACACTGTAGATAAAGGTTCCATCGTATTTGATGGTAACGATATTACAGAAGATGCTGTTAATGACCGTGCCAAAGCTGGTATTTTTATGTCTTTCCAACATCCAATTTCTGTGCCAGGCATCACTGTTGAAAACTTTATTCGTACAGCTAAATCTACAATTACTGGTGAAAATGTACGTGCATTGGCTTTCAAAAAAGAATTAAAAGCTAAAATGGATGAATTATCTTTTGATGCAGCCTATGCGCAACGTTATGTTAATGAAGGTTTTTCTGGTGGTGAACGTAAGAAAAATGAAATCTTACAAATGTCTATTCTTGATCCTAAATTAGCTATTCTTGACGAAACTGATTCTGGTCTTGACGTGGATGCTGTTCGCATCGTTTCTGAAGGTGTAAATCGTTTCCATAATGAAAAGAACTCAGTATTGATTATTACTCATCACAATCAAATTCTTCAAAAATTAAATCCTACATTCGTTCATGTTTTGATTAACGGTAAAATCGTTAAAACTGGCGATGCATCCCTAGTAAAAGAAATTGAAGAAAAAGGTTACGACGCATATAAAGAATTGGCTTAGGAGGCATTCATGGAAGAAAGAAAGAAGACGCAAGTTGCGGATATGGACCGTGGTGTCTATGACATCAGAAACGAGTTCGATTATTCCTATATTGCTGATACAGGTTTGACGGAAGAAATCATCCGTGAGATTTGGGCGAACAAAAATGAACCTGAATGGATGCTTGAGTTCCGTTTAAAATCCTTAGATATATATAATAAGATGGATATTCCAACTTGGATTCCAGATATTAGTGGTCTTGATATGTCTAACATTGTCACCTATGTAAAACCAAAGGTGGACATGAAAGAAAGCTGGGATGAAGTTCCAGAAGATATTAAGAGCACATTTGATCGCCTTGGTATTCCAGAAGCGGAAAAAACATCCTTAGCTGGTGTAGGTGCACAATACGACTCAGAAGTTGTATACCATAGCATTCAAGAAGATTTGGTTAAGCAAGGTGTTATCTATACAGATATTGAAACGGCTCTTCATGAACATGAAGAAATCGTTAAAAAGTATTGGATGACATTGATTCCTCCGACGGATCACAAATGGGCAGCTTTACATGGTGCTGTTTGGTCTGGTGGGTCCTTCGTATATGTACCAGCTGGCGTACAAGTAGATATTCCATTACAATCCTATTTCCGTTTAAATGCTCCTGGCGCTGGTCAGTTTGAACATACTATGATTATCGTAGAAGAAGGTGCGAAAGTTCACTTTATCGAAGGCTGTTCTGCACCTAAATATGATGTATCTAACCTTCATGCGGGTGCTGTAGAATTATTTGTAAAAGATAATGCATCTCTTCGCTACTCTACTATCGAAAACTGGTCCAAGAATATGTACAATTTGAATACAAAACGTTGTATTGTTGGTAAAGGTGGCACGATTGAGTGGGTTTCTGGTTCATTCGGATCTCGTGTAGCTTGCTTATATCCAATGAGTATTCTAAATGGTGAAGGGGCACATTGTGAATTTACAGGTGTTACATTTGCCGGTGAAGGTCAGTTCCTTGATACAGGTTGTAAAGTTGTTCATAATGCTCCACACACAACAAGTAATGTAAACTCCAAATCTATCTCTAAAAGTGGTGGTGCTGCTATTTACCGTGGCTTGTTAAAAATGGGACCTAATGCAGAACATGCAAAAGCAACTGTTTCTTGTGAATCCTTAATGCTTGATGCAGAGTCTCAATCTGATACAATCCCTGCTATCATCATTGAAAATGATAATGTGGATATCGGTCATGAAGCAAAAATTGGACGTATTTCTGATGAGGCTATTTTCTACTTGATGACTCGTGGTATTAGTGAAGAGGAAGCGCGTGCTATGCTTGTACGTGGTTTCGTTGAACCAATTTCTAAAGAATTGCCATTGGAATATGCTGTAGAAATGAATAATTTGATTAATCTAGAACTTGAAGGTTCCATTGGGTAGGAGGACATATGAGCGAAAATTTATTATTTAATGTGCTTCCAAGACCAACCTTTAGATGGTTACGTGTTAACCATACACAAGGTCAAGTTTTAGGTGCAACAGACGAAAGAGCAAATGTGGTAATCAATGCCAATGCAGGTGTTGTAACACCATTGATTAATACAGAGTTGGTGAAAGCAACCTTCCCAGGTGTTAACCCAACAGCTTTGCAAAATTTAATCTCTACTGGTGAAGCTCATTTGATTACTGTGCCAGCAAATGGTAAAGAGGTAGTTATAATTGAAGTAAATGCTGCTAAACGTATAGCTAGCCGTTTCCAATTCCATGTAGGAGATAGAGCGGAATTAGAGGTTCTCATTCTTATGACTGGGGACGCAAAAGATACTAGTGTTGAAACTTTTACAGAATTCATCATTGGTGAGGAAGCAAATGTAGTAGTGAAGAAGGTTAATTTGATAAGCGAAGAATTGCAACAAATTGAACACCGCTACACTAAACTTGCTGATCGTGCTAATGTGGAATTTATTAACATCGAAATTGGCGGTAAAGAAAATATCTTACATTTTGAACAGGATTTAGCCGGTGAAGAATGTGAACTTATTCATGATTTAGCATATCTTGGCGATAAAGAACAGAAATTTGATATTTTTATGTTGATGAGTCATGGTGGTAAAAAATCTAAATCTGATATTCATACATTGGGTGCATTAAGTGATGTGTCTAAAAAATCTTTCCGTGGTACACTTGATTTCCTTCATGGTGCTACTGGTTCTGAAGGTGCGGAAGAAGATACTTGTTTATTGCTTGATCCAACTGTAAAATCTGTATCATTGCCATTATTGCTGTGTAAAGAAGATAATGTAGTTGGTAACCATGCAGCCAGTGCCGGCCAATTGGACAAAACAAAATTATTCTACTTGATGAGCCGTGGTTTCAGTGAAGCCGAAGCAAAACATATCATCGTAGAATCTATGATTCGTCCAATTATTGACCGTATTGGTAATGAAGATATCGAAGAAGCAGCATTAACAGCTGTACGAAATAAAATTTAAAGAGGGATATATATGAAACCCATTACAGAAGCTTACAAAGACTTTCCAATTTTAAATAAAACACATAATGGCAATCGTGTTATCTATTTAGATAGCGGTGCTACAGCACAAATTCCACAAGTGGTAGTGGATCGTCTTGTTGAACATATGACACAACATAATGGTAATCCACACCGTGGTTCCCATGTGTTGGCTGTAGAAGCTAGTGAAGCCTATGAAAATGCTCGTGACCGCGTTGTTGAATTTATCAATGCTCGTGAACGTGAAGAGGTTATTTTTACTCGCAATAGTACTGAATCCATGAATCTTGTGGCTCATTGCTATGGTGTTAACAATGTACAAGAAGGAGACAAAATCCTAATTACTGTGGCAGAACATCATGCGAACTTAGTAACTTGGCAATATGTAGCTAATAAAACTGGTGCAACTCTTGAATATATGTATTTAGATGAAACTGGTCATTTAAAAGATGGTGAAATCAATAAAATTGATGAACACACTAAAATTGTGGCCTTTGCTCATGTAAGTAATGTATTGGGCATGGAATTCCCTGTAAAAGAATTAATCGAGAAAGCTCACTCCGTAGGTGCCATCGTCGTTCTTGACGGTGCACAATCTACACCGCATATGAAAATTGACGTACAAGCACTTGACTGCGATTTCTTCGTATTCTCTGGTCATAAAATGTGTGCTTCTCAAGGTATCGGTGTTTTATACGGCAAACGTGCATTGCTTGAAGCCATGCCTCCATTCTTGTTAGGTGGGGACATGATTGAATATGTAAAAGAACAAACTACTACATTCAATGAATTGCCATATAAATTTGAAGCTGGTACACCAAATGCAGATGGTGCTGTAACATTACATGCGGCCATTGATTATTTGGAATCCTTCGGTATGGAGCAAATTGAAAGCTACGAAGAAAAATTAGTAGCCTATATTTTACCAAAGATGCTTGAAATTCCTTATGTACGTGTACTAGGTAGTACAAATCCAAAAGAAAAACATGGTGTTATTGCTTTCACAGTAGAAGATGTACATCCTCATGATGTAGCAACCATTATGGATAGCAAAGGTATTTGTATCCGTTCTGGCCATCACTGTGCACAGCCACTAGGTGCGTTCTACAATGTAGTTGCATCTAGCCGACTCAGCATGTACTTGTATACCCGTAAAGAAGATTTGGATGCATTCTTGGACGTATTAAAAACAGTTCGTTCTGTTATGGGATATAAAGACTAGGAGAGATTAGAACCATGGAAATGGATCAATTATATACAGAGTTAATTTTAGAACATAATCAAGATAAACGTAATAAACATGAACTTGATGCATTTACTGTATCTGAACATGGTCATAATCCAAGTTGTGGCGATGATTTAACATTACAAGTAGATGTACAAGATGGTATTGTGAAAGATGCTGCTTATACAGGTTCTGGTTGTGCCATCAGCCAAGCCTCTGCATCTATGATGATTGATATTATCAAAGGCAAATCTGTAGAAGAAGCATTGCGTTTAGTTGAATTATTTTTGGGTATGATCAAGAAAGACGTTACTGATGACGAAGAGTTAGAGGAATTGGAAGATGCTATGGCATTAAAAAATATTTCAAATATGCCTGCTCGTGTTAAATGTGCCGTACTTGCTTGGCATACATTGAAAGAAGCACTAAAAATATAAACCCTTTGGATTGTTATCTAATGGTGAATACTAAACAGCATAGTCCATTGGACTATGCTGTTTATGTTATAATAATGGTGTTATATTTATTATTCTATTTTTATATAAGAGGTGTTTGATGAAGACCGTATTATTTGATTTAGATGGAACGTTAACAGATTCTAGAGAAGGTATTGTCAATTCTATTAAATATGCGCTTAATGCATTTGACTATGAAATTCCTGATGAAGATACATTGCAATTGTTTTTAGGACCACCTATTGTGGAATCTTTTCAAGAACATTGTGGTATGACAGAGGAAGAGGCACGCATTGCGTACAAAAAATTCCAAGAGCGCTATGGCACATTAGGGAAGTTTGAAAACAGAGTCTACGATGGTATTTCAGAGTTACTGACAAAACTGAGAGCCGAACATTATTATGTGGCGGTAGCTACAGCGAAACCAGAGCACTTTGCCCGTGAAATTCTCGATCATTTTTATTTGACACCATACTTTAATTTAATTGTTGGCGCTGATACCGCAAGTGGACTCATTCACAAGGAAGATATTTTGAAAAAAGCCCTAAATCTAAGTGGTCAACCATTACAAGATAAAAATGGTCGTCGTATTGCTTACATGGTAGGAGATCGTAAATATGATGTGGAATCTGCTAATGCCTTAGGTTGTATTTCTATCGGTGTTACCTATGGTTATGGTGCTGAATCAGAATTGTTGGCAGCCAATGCAGAATATCTTTGTGATGAACCAGATGAAATTGCAATGACTCTTGATTTAGAGGAAATGATGGTGCGCAGATAAAATAAACCCTGCACTTCGTATGATACGAGGTACAGGGTTTTATTTTTGTGAAAGTAGGTTGAGTAGTATTACAATGAATCTACACAATGGTCGCTAAAAATGGATTAGCCGTTATTTTTTTTGCCTTTGCCTTTTTTGGCAATTACTTTAAATACTTTAGCACTTTGAGATTTTAATTTTTTACCAGTTTGTTTTAATTGGATACGAGTACGCGATACGCGACCTAATGTAGTGATTTTAGTTTGACGACGAGGTTTCATATCACGTTCATTACCAAAGTCAGCACGTTGAACGCTAGTGGCTTTGACTTTTTCTGCACGGAATGATTTACGTAAGGCTTTCATCATTAGTGTTAAAGGCACTTCATTTTCAAAACTATACATGTCACCAGCTACGTAACCGAGAGCTGGATATGTATGTAAGCATAAATGGAATTTTGGAGCAATGGCGATGAGGATAATTTCGTCGTCCATTACTTGGCAACTAATTTCATCTACTTCGTGTTCAGCTAAATCAAAAGCAGTTGCTACACTTTCTTGTACGGAGGTAGCAGAAGAGATTGTATCTTCATCACAAGCATATAAGTCGATTAATAATTGTTGGCCTAATGCATCTGCCATAGGGGAACACCTTCTTTCTATTAGATATATATTCAATTCATTATACATTGTATCTTGGTAGGTGTAAACATAAACTAAAAATGAATATGATTTTTGACTTTTAGACATGATAAGTCAAATTTTAATAGGCTATACATTCTAAAGTTGACTAAAAGAAAGTACTATAAATGCTTATAAAACCAGGTTTTTTAAAAGTCAAAAATTAATTTTGATTTTTTGACTTTTTATTGTTGACAAAGGTCAAAAGGACGAATATAATGTAATCATAATAAAGGACAAAAAGACAAAGAGGTGATTTATATGAGTATTATAGCTGATAAAATAGAAAAGTTTATATTAGAAAAAATGAAAGAAGAACAAGAGCGCATCATCTTAAAACGAAATGAGTTAGCCGATGAATTAAATTGTGCACCATCTCAAATTAGTTATGTATTGAGTACTCGTTTTTCTAATGATCGTGGGTTTGATGTAGAATCTAGACGTGGTCTTGGTGGTTATATTCGCATTAGTAAATTAACACCTACATCCTCTGGGTATTTGCCAGTGGTGATTTCACCTTATCATATTTATCAAACACCTGATGATAGTGAAAGATTGATTGATTTACGAGATGTGGACCAATCATTATTCCAATTGTTGCAACAAGATAAAATTACAAGACGTGAAGCACAACTAATGCATAATTTCTTTGCTTCTATTATCGATTATGTTGATATGGATGATCGTAATGAAGTAATCCGAAATCTATATGCATCCATGATTGATATCTTAAAGAAGGAGTGATGAACTATGTTATGTGATCACTGTAAACATAATGAAGCAACGATGCATATGACAAGCATCGTTAATAATCAAAAGACAGAACAGCATCTATGTGCTGATTGTGCCAACAAATTACAAAAGGCAGGTAAGTTCTCACCATTTAGTTCCTTTGCCAACGATATGTGGGACAATAACTTCTTTACTAATGATTTCTTCCAAAATATGGTGTATCCAGACAGTTTATTACAATCTAGAGAGCGAAGAACTTGTCCACATTGTGGCATAAGCTACGATACATTTAATCGCACAGGTAAATTTGGTTGTGATCAATGTTACGATACTTTCAGTAAAGAAATACAACCATTATTACAACGGATTCAGGGTACATTAGAATATAATGGTCGTGTTCCAAGTCGTGGTAATGATGTATTTAGAGCAAAGCAGGAAATTAAACGATTACGCCACCAATTAGATGAAGCCATCAAAGTGGAAGATTTTGAACAAGCTGTACAGCTCAGAGATAAAATTAAAACATTAGAAGAAACTGTACATCCTAGCGCTGAATAAGGAGGTGGCTGTGATGTTAGATAGAATTTTAGACGCCCCTCTTAGTGAGTGGTTGAAGGATACAAATGATAAAGAACATATTGTAATTTCAAGCCGCATTCGTTTAGCTAGAAATTTTAAAGATATATTGTTTACCAACCGAAATGATGAGGAATCTTTGAAAAAGGTTGATGCTATTGGTAAAGGCCTATTATCCACCTTACGCCAGGCTGATTCTAAAGAGTTCTCCAATATTTCGTTAGATAAATTGTCTGATGTAGAACGTGCGGCATTAGTTGAAAAACATCTAATCAGCCCAGCATTAGCAGAAAAATTACCATATCGCGGATTGATTGTATCCGCGGATGGTTCCGTAGCCATCATGGTTAACGAAGAAGATCATTTACGCATCCAAACTATGGAGGCTGGCTTAAACCTTCGTAAGGCCTATGAACATGCCATCGTCATCGATGATGCCATCGAGGCTAAACATAGTTATGCATTCCATGAAACATATGGTTATTTAACCGCTTGTCCTACCAATGTAGGGACAGGGATGCGGGCTTCCGTAATGTTACATTTGCCAGCATTGGCAATGACTGAAAAAATCAATCGTTTAATTCGCAGCATCATCCAATTAGGGTATTCAGTACGAGGTTTATATGGTGAAGGTTCTGAAGCTTTAGGCCATATTTTCCAAGTATCTAACCAACGTACATTGGGTGCAAGTGAAGATGAAACTATTGAACAATTACAAAAAATTGTAGAAGGCATTGTAGCAGAAGAGCAAAAATGCCGTACTGCATTACAACAAGGTGATGTAGAGGCCTTTGAAGATAGATTGTGGCGATCCTATGGTGTGCTAAAATATGCACGTCGTATTAGTGGCCAAGAAGCCTTGTCATTATTGAGTGATGCTCAATTGGGAATGGATATGGGAATTCTTCCAACATGGAAATCCGATGTATTTAATGAGCTCGTGGCGATAACACGACCAAACTTCCTTAGCAAATATGCCGAAAAAGATACCATGACTAGTAGTGAGCGTGATAGTTATCGCGCTAAAATTATCCGTCAAAAACTTGACTAGTGAGTTTAGACGTTTACATAGATTAGAACAACAATAAATGAAAGCAATCATAGAGAGAAATTGAGGTGAAGTTTTATGATGCAACGATTTACAGATGGAGCACAACGTGTATTATCTTTAGCAGAGCAAGCAGCTCGTGAATTAGGTCATGATTATGTGGGTACAGAACATGTATTGATTGGCCTGTTGAAAGAAAAACAAGGCGTAGCTGCGAAGGCTTTATATGAACTTGGCGTTACTGCAGAGGATGTAGAATCCGATGTAGTGGAACAAGTGGGTAAAGGTAATCACAGTGGTTCCACAATATATATGACACCACGTGTCAAACGCGTATTGGAACTAGCTATTGAAAGTGCTAACCGTATGCAACACAATTACGTAGGTACAGAACACATTTTACTTGGCCTATTAAGTGATGGTGGCGGCGTAGCCGTAGCTATATTGCAAGATTTAAATGTACGTCGTGACGATGTAGTGAATGCTATACGCAATAGTTTGGGCGGTAATCAACAAGCACAATCAGGGTGTGGACAAGAAGGACAATCTAGTAATAGCAATTTAGGTGACTTAGCTGATTTTGCCACTGATTTGAATGAATCTGCTAAACAAGGCAAGATTGATCCAGTCATTGGCCGTGACACCGAAATTACACGTGTTATCCAAATCTTGAGCCGTCGTACTAAAAATAACCCAGTATTAATTGGTGAACCTGGTGTTGGTAAAACAGCCATCGCTGAGGGCCTTGCACAACGTATTGTCACTGGTAATGTACCAGAAATTTTACGTAACAAACGAATTATTTCCTTGAGTATCAGTGCCATGCTGGCAGGCGCTAAATACCGTGGTGAATTTGAAGAACGTTTGAAAAAAGCCATCGATGAAGTACAAAAACATGATGATATGATTATTTTCATTGATGAAATCCACACATTGGTTGGGGCTGGTGCCTCTGAAGGTGCTATGGATGCTGCTAATATCTTGAAACCAGCATTAGCTCGTGGCACATTCCAAGTTATTGGTGCCACTACATTGGATGAATATAAGAAACACATCGAAAAAGATGCTGCCTTAGAACGTCGTTTCCAACCAGTACAAGTAGGGGAACCTACCGAAGAGGATGCATTGAGCATTTTGGAAGGCTTACGTGACCGTTACGAAGCGTTCCATAAAGCTAAAATTACTGATGAAGCCTTGAAAGCGGCTGTAACATTATCTAGTCGCTACATTACGGATCGATTCCTCCCAGATAAAGCTATCGACGTTATGGATGAGGCGGCCTCTAAAGTTCGTATGAAAGTATTTTCTGCTACACCTGATGTGAAGGCATTGGAAGATCGTTTAGCGAATATTCAAAAAGAAAAAGAAGCAGCCATTACATCACAAGACTTTGAACAAGCTGCTAAACTTCGTGATGAAGAAAAATCAGTAACAAAAGAAATTGAAGATAAAAAAGCATCGGCTAAAGAAAAATCTGATGAACAACTCGTTGTTACAGATGATGATATTGCAGACGTAGTATCCCAATGGACTGGTATTCCAGTAGCCAAAATTGCAGAAGAAGAATCGGAAACATTATTGCACTTGGAAGATGAACTTCATAAACGTGTAGTTGGTCAAAACGATGCAGTTATTGCTGTGGCAAAAGCCGTTCGTCGCGCCCGGGCCGGTTTAAAGGATCCAAAACGTCCAATTGGTTCGTTCTTATTCCTAGGCCCTACAGGGGTTGGTAAAACTGAATTGGCAAGAGCATTAGCAAGCTCCTTATTTGGTGATGAAAATGCTATGATTCGCCTTGATATGTCTGAATATATGGAAAAACATACTGTATCTCGTCTAGTCGGAGCGCCTCCAGGATACGTTGGGTACGAAGAAGGTGGTCAATTAACAGATGCAGTACGTCGTAAACCATATAGCGTTATCTTGCTTGATGAAGTAGAAAAAGCACATGCTGATTTCTTTAATATCTTGCTTCAAGTGTTAGATGATGGTCGCTTAACAGACAGCCAAGGTCGTACAGTAGACTTTAGAAATACAGTCATCATCATGACAAGCAACCTAGGCTCCAAACAATTGAAGACTGATAATGCAGCTCTTGGTTTTATCTCCAGCAAGAAAACTGATGCAACTGTAGAAAATACAGAAGAACAACAATTTAAAGAAGCTAAAAAAGCTGCTTTAGATGCTGTAAAACGTCACTTTAGACCAGAATTCTTGAATCGTATTGATGAAATGATTGTATTCCATCCATTAACAAGCACTGATTTAAAACAAATTGTACATATCTTGATGAAGGATGTAACAAAACGTTTAGGTACTATGGACCTCGAATTGACTATTTCTGACAGCGCTATGGATGTACTTGTAAAAGAAGGTTCTGACTTTGCTTACGGTGCTCGTCCATTGAAACGTGCTATTCAACGACTCATTGAAGATCCGGTTTCTGATTTAATACTCCAAGGAGGTGTTAAAGAAGGTCAGACAATTAAAGTTGATGCAACAGATGGAGAAATTACAGTTTCTGCATAAAAATTAGTGATAAATTCACTTTCACAATAAAAATATGTCTCAAAAAATGGTATACTATTAGATAACAATAGTTGACCGAACTGTAGAACAATTATGCAAATAAAAGGTCATGAATGATTGGTTCATGACCTTTTATTATTATTTGATAAAGGAGGATATATGGCGAAGGTTAAGACAACATTTTTCTGTAATAACTGCGGTGCAGAATCCTCTAAATGGATGGGCCGTTGCCCACAATGTGGGGAGTGGAACTCTCTAGTAGAAGAAGTCATCAAGGGAACAAAGCATAGCCGTACACCTACAAATCGTGGTGTAGGCCAAAACGTGATGAAACCAGTGGCCCTGCCAGATATTGAAGTGTCCAATATTGCACGCATTCCATCGGGGTATAAGGAAATTGACCGCGTCTTGGGTGGTGGCATTGTGCCAGGTTCATTAATGCTCCTCGGTGGCGATCCTGGTATTGGTAAATCTACATTGCTATTGCAAGTATCTAAACAAGTAGCCGAAGATGTGGGTATCGTACTTTATGCGTCTGGTGAAGAATCACAATTACAATTAAAACTTAGAGCGGAACGCTTGAGTATTAATAGTGCGAATTTACATGTATTAGCTGATACGGATTTGGATCATGTATTGGAAGAAGCACTGGCAAATAAACCATCATTACTAGTGATAGATTCTATTCAGACCATGTATACTGGAGATATTGAGGCGGCGCCAGGTAGCGTTAGCCAAGTACGTGAATGTACAGCTCGTTTATTACGGTTTGCAAAGGAGCAAAATATCTCTATTATCATCATCGGTCATGTGACGAAGGAAGGTAATATTGCTGGACCAAGAATGCTAGAGCATATGGTGGATGTGGTACTCTATTTTGAGGGGGAACGATCCTACCAATTCCGTATCTTACGTGCTATCAAGAATCGTTTTGGATCTACGTCGGAAACAGGTATTTTTGCCATGGAGGAAGAAGGCCTAGGGGAACTTGAAAATCCATCGGAAGCACTATTAGCTGAACGTTCTGATGAAGAAAGCGGCAGTGCTGTCATGATTTATTTAGAAGGGGTGCGCCCTATACTTGTAGAAGTACAGAGTCTTGTCACACCCACAGCCTTTGGTATGCCACGCCGTACATCCATAGGATATGATTTGAATCGTCTTATAGTTTTGTTGGCAGTACTTGAAAAACGTTGTGGTTTTACATTGGGCAATAAGGATGTGTATGTAAATGTCATCGGCGGCCTCAAGGTGAATGAGCCAGCTTGTGATTTATCCATGGCGGTAGCCATCGTTTCTAATTTGAAAAATCGTGTGGTGCCTGCCGATATGGTTATTCTTGGGGAAGTGGGACTCACTGGTAATGTGCGAAGTATTCCACGTATCGAACAACGGATTAGTGAAGCTAAAAAATTAGGCTTTACGAAATTTGTTATTCCTGATGGAAATTTACGTCAAGTAAAAACAAAAAATAGTGAACTTCAAATTCGTGGGGTAAAAACGATTCAAGAGGCTATGCAACTGGCATTTAATTAAAGAATCACAATTTATGCTATAGAATTTTTCTATTCTTTGTCGTTAGTGATATATATGACGGCTAATACATGAATATTTAGTAGTATATCTATTATAGTTTTTTTTATTCATATTGTTATCATCAGTATGGAATACAATATGTATAGTTTTTATATTTTCTAAAAAGGAGGTGACATTATGATTTACAATATATTGCGTTATGTGATTGCTCTCTTGGCAGGGGTGGCCAGCTATATGGGAATCGATGGGGCGATGCCTTTACTTGATCCCTATATAGATGCAAAATTCCTGAATTCCAGTGGTTTAACATTAACAGCTATTAAAATAGCAGTTCTTGTGGCAGGCAGTCTCGTGGGTGCGGCTATTGGCTATTTCATTTCGTCATTCATTTTGAACCAAGGTTTAATTATTTCTCGTCAGTTGGAGCGGTTATTAACACGTGTTCCGAATCAAGAATTAGTGGCAGGCACTATCGGTTTATTATTTGGACTTATTATTGCTAATCTTATTGGTGTTGCCTTTAATCAGATTCCTATTGTGGGGCCGTATATTCCTATCATTTTGAGCGCCATATTTGGCTATATTGGCTTGCGTTTAATGGCTCGCAAGGGTCCTGAAATGTATGGCAATTATATGAAACAACGTGATGGGGATGATACTAAAAAAACGGGTCGCTTTAAAATGTTTGGTTCTGGTGAAAGCAAACAAAAACAAGATAATCAGCAAATCAATGATGAAACTGCAAAATTGCTAGATACTTCCGTTATTATTGATGGTCGTATCAAGGAATTAGCATCTACTGGATTTATTGATGGTCCTTTGATCATTCCTGTATTTGTACTAGAAGAATTACAATTGATTTCTGATTCTGCAGATTCTATGAAGCGAAATCGTGGCCGTCGTGGTCTTGATATTCTACATGAAATGCAAGAGGATAAAAATGTACCTATTATTGTTGTCGATAACGATTATGATGATATTCATGAAGTGGACTCTAAATTGATGCGCTTAGCATTAGAGAAAAACTGGAAATTAATGACTAACGATTTTAATTTAAATAAAGTTGGCAAAGTACAAGGATTAACGATTTTAAACCTTAATGAGCTGACCAACGCATTAAAACCGGCATTAATTGCTGGTGAATGGATAACGGTGCAAATCATGAAGGAAGGCAAGGAAATCCATCAAGGTGTTGCTTATCTTGATGATGGTACTATGATTGTTGTAGAAGATGGCAAACCATATGTAGGTCAAGAGGTAGCTGTTATGGTAACTTCTATTCTACAAACAAGTGCAGGCCGTATGATTTTTGCTCGTGTAGACGGAGGTGTACATGAGTAAGATTAGTTGTATCGTCCTAGCGGCCGGTGCTGGCCGCCGTATGGGACTAGAGCATAATAAAGTATATGTATCCTTAGGACGTAAATCTGTTATCCAATGGACATTGGAACATGTAGCAGGTGTTCCTAATTTGCAAGAAATAATTCTAGTGGTGGCAGATAGTGAACAAGAGGTCATGAAAGAACATATACAATCCATGATTCTGCCATGTCCTATTCAAATTGTTGTAGGTGGTGAGGAACGTCAGTATTCTGTGGTGAATGGACTTGCTCATGTATCACCCGACTGTGATATTGTTTTGGTACATGACGGGGCACGTCCTGTAGCGGATGCGGATAGTTTCACTAAAGTGGCAGATGGCGCTAAACTATATGGTGCAGCTGTCGTTGCCGTACCGTCTACGGATACGGTAAAACGGGTAGATGCTACTGGAGTAGTCATTGAAACATTACAACGTCAAGAACTGTACAATATGCAAACGCCACAGGGCTTTCAAAAGGAATTGTTCCTCAAGGCACAAGCACATGCACAAGCGACGAATTTCTTGGGCACTGATGATGTGTCATTGGTGGAACATTTAGGTGAGCCCGTTCATATTGTGGTAGGCGATTATAAGAATATTAAAATTACCACGCTGAATGATGTGAGTGTGGCTAAGCGATATTTAGGAGTAGATACAAATAAAATGCGCGTTGGATTTGGATATGATATTCATAGATTTAAAGAGGAACGCCCTTGTATTTTAGGTGGCGTTACCATTGAATCGCCTATTGGACCAGATGGTCATTCTGATGCCGATGTATTAATTCATGCCTTGATGGATGCTATGCTTGGGGCCGCTGGGCTTAGAGATATTGGCTACTATTTCCCACCAGAGGATGACCAATATAAAGGGATTTCTAGTGTACTTTTACTAGAAAAGGTGAATTCCTTGTTGAAAGAACAGGGATTACAAGCCTATAATATAGATGTTATGGTGATTGCAGAAGCACCAAAATTAAAGCCCCACATCGAAGAGATGAAGGCGAATTTACAACGTGTGCTTGAGATTCCACTTGATAGAATCAGCATCAAAGCAACGACAAATGAAATGCTTGGCGCCCTCGGACGCCGTGAAGGGATTGCAGCACAAGCTGTGGTAACCTTATATGAAGGAGAGGTTTAATTTATGAGTAACATGAAAGTTCGTTTTGCACCAAGTCCAACAGGCCCATTCCATATTGGTGGTGCTCGTTCTGCATTATTTAACTGGTTATTGGCACGTAAAGAGGAAGGTCAATTCGTTCTTCGTATCGAAGATACTGATTTGGCGCGTTCCACTCGTGAAAGTGAAGAAAATATCAAAGCTGCGTTGAAATGGTTAGGCATGGATTGGGATGAAGGCATCGATGTAGGTGGTCATAATGGTCCATACCGTCAAACTGAACGTCTTGATATCTATCAAGAAATTACAGATCGTTTGATTGCAGAAGACAAAGCATATTATTGCTATTGTTCTCAAGAAGAACTTGATGAAGTACGCCAAGCCCAAATGGATAAAGGCGAAACTCCTAAATACAATGGTCATTGTCAACATTTAACTGCTGAGCAAAAGGCTCAATATGAAGCTGAAGGTCGCAAACCAACTGTACGCTTACGTGTACCTTTGAATAAAACATATGCCTTTGATGATATGGTACGTGGTCATGTATCCTTTGATTCCAATGGTGTAGGCGACTTTGTTATCGTAAAATCTGACGGCATTCCTGTATATAATTATGGCGTAGTCGTGGATGATCACACTATGGGGATTACTCATGTTATCCGTGCGGAAGAACATTTATCCAATACTCCACGGCAAATGGCAATTTATGAAGCTCTTGGTTGGGATATTCCCGTATTTGGTCATATTTCCTTAATTCTTGGTAAAGACTACAAAAAAATGTCCAAACGTCATGGTGCTACTTCTGTGGATCAATATAGACAATTGGGTTATTTGCCAGACGCATTAGTAAACTTCTTAGCATTGCTTGGTTGGGCACCTGAAGGGGAACAAGAGTTGTTCAGTCAAGAAGAATTGATTCAGCAATTCTCCATGGATCGTGTGGCTAAAAATCCAGCGGTGTTTGATATTGATAAATTGAACTGGATTAACTTTAACTATATAAAAAAATTATCTGATGAAGAACTCTTCAAATTGTGTTTACCACATTTGAAAGAAGTTGGTATTGCACCAGATAGCCTATCTCCAAAAGATATCGAATGGTTAACATTATTATGCGTTACTGTTCGTGATCATATTAGCTATGGCGCTCAAATTAAAGAACAAGTTGGCTTGTTCATGGGTGATGCTGTATTCCTTGAAGAAGGTCATGAAGCTGAATTAAAAGAAGTATTGAAAGAAGAAACTGTACCAACAGTACTTGCTGCATTTCGTGCTAAATTAGAAGCTATGGATACGGTAACTCCAGAAGACGTAAAAGCATCTATCAAAGCCGTAATGAAAGAAACGTCCCTAAAGGGTAAACCTGTATTTATGCCATTGCGTGTTGCATTGACTGGTCAAATGCATGGTCCTGACTTGAATAATATCGTAACATTGCTCGGTAAGGAAAAATGCTTACACCGCTTGGACAATGTTAAATTATTATTGGCATAAGCTATAACAGGTTAAAACTTAATAGTCTATAGTATTAAACACTCTCTTTTGTTATAATAGAAAACATATTTGTTTTTTATTGAAGAAAGAGAGTGTTTTTTTATGGGTTTAGTTCATGCTATTAATAAGGCGTTTAATAGTTATCTATCATGGATTGTATTAATCGTAGCCGTGGTGGCTTTCTTGGTACCAGGTTTATTTGATTGGGCTGCAAAGCAAACGGTTCCGTTGTTACAACTAGTTATGTTTAGTATGGGGTTGACGCTGACAGCATCAGCATTCGTAGCCGTATTTAAACAACCATGGCAAGTTATTTTGGTATCAGTTATACAATTTGCTTGGATGCCGTTAGCAGGGTTCTTAATTGGGTATATTTTTAACTTTCCCCCTGAGGTTGCAGTAGGTTTCATTTTATTAGGTGCTTGTCCAGGTGGTACTGCATCTAATGTTATGACATTCTTGGCGAATGGCAATGTACCATTATCCATTTCTGCTACAGCTTTTTCTACAATGTTGGCCCCAATTTTGACACCTATTTTTATCGTATTTTATGCTGGTGCTACATCTAGCATTGAAATTGCGTTTTGGCCTATGTTTATGTCCATTGTGAAAATCGTAGTTGTGCCAATTGTGTTAGGTATCATCATTAACTATTTTGTTGGTTCTAAAATTGAACCGGTAAAAGAAGTATTACCAACTATTGCAGCTATCGCAGTATTGATTATTATTGGTGGTGTAACTGCTGTTAGCCGTAATAATATTATGGAAACAGGTGCCATTATTTTCGTGGCTTGCTTGCTACAAAACTTAAGTGGTTATTTAGTAACCTATGGTGTATGTAAGCTGGTTGGTACGGAAACAGCTTCTCGTCGTGCTATGCAAATTGAAGTGGGCATGCAAAACTCAGCTTTGGCAGCAAGTTTGGCGATGACACACTTTACTCCGCAAGCAGCCGTAGCTGGTGCAGTGTTCTCTATTATTCATAATTTCACAGGCTCCATCTTTGCGGGTTTCTGCCGAAAAAATGATTCTAAAAACATTTAAATAAGTATTCGAAGAATCACCCTATCTTTCTCTCCTGACGCGTTCCGCGAATGTCGAGATAGATAGGGTGATTCTTCTCATATACAATCGTATTGAAGGTGTTAAGAATCTTTTTTCGGCATGGGCCCATCATTATCTGACGAGTGAAATTATGAGTAATAGAGAACTAGGGAGAGGTGGATAGGATTATCATACAGAATCGGCTTTAGTAGATAGGAAGTGGTTTGACATAGTGCTTCTGCTTTAGTGCGAAGGTTAGATAATTATTGACTTTTTTCGATAGTGTTGGTATCATTAAATATATATTTTTATAGGAAAAGCTATGACTGAAAGAAGTACTTTAATACTAACTTACTAGCGAGGACCGATGGTGGAAGGGTCTATGGATAGGTAAAGGAAATGCATTCACGAGCTGGTGGGCTGATATGTAGGTTCATCCGGAGTCGCTCCGTTATGCGTTGAGTGAGTACAATTGTACTTAACAGAGTGGAACCGCGGACCATCGTCTCTGTATGAGATGAACGGTCTTTTTTTATTTAACATAGATGGAGGCATCGGTAACGATGAGAGAAATTACAGTTTTTAATACTATGACACGTCAAAAGGAAATATTTAATCCTGTGACACCTGGGGAAGCTAAAATGTATGTATGTGGTGTAACACCATATAATCATCCGCATATTGGTAATGCACGTCCATTTGTAACTTGGGATGTAATTCGTCGCTACTTGGCACATGTGGGTTATAAAGTAACATATGTACAGAACTTCACAGATGTGGACGATAAAATCATCAATACATCCAATGGTGAAGGTGTAACTTGGGACGTAATTGCTAATCGTTATATCGATAGTTATTTCGAAGTTATGGATCAATTAGGTGTTAAACACGCTGATGTGTATCCTCGTGTATCTACTCACATCGATGATATTGTGGCAATGATTGCCAAATTGATTGAAAATGGCTATGCTTACGAACTTGATGGTGACGTATATTATAGCGTTGAAAAATTTGAACATTACGGTGAATTATCTGGACGTACCTTGGATGATATGGAAGCAGGCGCCCGTATCGAGGTTGATGGTCGTAAAAAGAATCCTATGGACTTTGCATTGTGGAAATCTGTGAAACCAGGTGAACCATCTTGGGAATCTCCTTGGGGCCCAGGTCGTCCTGGTTGGCATATCGAATGCTCTGCTATGAGTAATAAATACCTTGGCGAAGAATTTGACTTCCATGGTGGTGGCAGCGATTTAATTTTCCCACATCATGAAAATGAAATTGCCCAATCCGAAGGTTGTTCTGGTCATCATCCAGCCGTTCGTTACTGGCTACATAATGGTTTTATTACTATCAATCAAGAAAAGATGTCAAAATCTTTGAATAACTTCTTCTTAGTGAAAGATGTATTGCAACATTATAGCCCAGATGCACTCCGCTATTTCTTGCTTAGTACGCATTATCGCAGCCCATTAGATTTCTCTGATGAAAGATTGGAAGAAGCGAACAAAGCATTAGAACGTTTTACAACAGCTATCCAAAATGTATTGTATTTGGAAACTTGTCCTGCAGGTCAATGTGAAGAAGTAGAAACTTTACTTTCAAAAGCAAAAGAATATGAAGAAGAATTCGAAGCTGCTATGAGTGATGATTTCAATACAGC
This sequence comes from Negativicutes bacterium, assembly GCA_009929605.1. Taxonomy (GTDB): domain Bacteria; phylum Bacillota; class Negativicutes; order Veillonellales; family Veillonellaceae; genus Veillonella; species Veillonella absiana. The sequence continues at coordinate 19,514 of SAAC01000003.1, read as the reverse complement.
CTTGGCTACATCCTCAATGTTTGGATTGGCTAAGGAAATCAACATCTATTACCAGTCCGTTGTAAGTCGTGATGGTGTAGTATGCCAAGAAGCGCTAGCAGAAGTGAAACGTATTTTCTCTTTCATGACAGAAGTTATTGGCATTCTTGAGAAGGCATGGGAAGGTCAAACTGGCGCCAATGCAGAAGAATATGATGAATTAATGCAAGTCATCTTGGCAGTGCGCCAAGATGCTCGTGAGCAAAAACAATGGGGGATTGCTGATTGTATCCGTGATCGTCTAGCTGAAATTGGTATTACTATTGAAGACTCTCCGCAAGGAGCTCGGTGGAAAAAACGTGAAATTTAAACAATTTCAATTTTTAAAAAGCGAGGCTCTTCGTAAATTACGAGACCTCGATGAGAATCATACAGGGATAGCACCCCTAACAGTTGAGGAAACATTAGTGGCAGACGCCCTAATGCTTGCTTATATTGGAGATGCTGTATATTCTATGTATGTTCGAGAACGTGTTATTCAAATGGGGATTGGTAAAGTTCAAGTTTTACATACTATTGTTACTGATTTTATTTGTGCTAAAGCACAGGCAAAAGTGTTACTAGCAATAGAAGATGATTTGACGGACATTGAGCAACATATTGCTAGACGCGGTCGTAATAGCAATGTGAATGTACCAAAGAGTAGTACGGTTCAAGAATATCGTAGCAGTACGGCCTTTGAATCTATTCTTGGATTCTTATATGAAACACGTCAAATGGATAGACTAGAAGAACTAATGTCTAAGGCATATAGGGTAACATTAGTAGAATTAAAATAATATTAGTGCAATTAGTGCATATATATATCCATTTAGATAGAGAAAGGTCACTATGGACGAATATATCGTAGGTCGTAATGCTGTGAAGGAAGCGTTGCGAGCAGGTCGTTCTGTACAACGCGTATTGATTGCAGACGATAAAATTAAAACGGCGTTGGCTGATATTGCGGGGCTAGCAAAGTCTAAAGGCATTGAAGTGCGACCAACACCAGTGAAACAATTAAATAAATATGCTGAAGAAGTGCCTCATCAAGGTGTAGTAGCACTGGTAGCAGCCATCGATTTTATGGATCTTGGTGAAGTATTACAAGAACATAGTGATACCACACCATTATTAATTCTCACTGATGGTGTAGAGGATCCACATAACATGGGGGCTATTATCCGCACAGCTGAATGTGTAGGCGCTACGGCGGTTTTAATTCCTAAACGACATAATGCACCAATCAATGCAACGGTTGCCAAAACCTCTGCGGGTGCGGTGGAACAAATTTCATTGGTACAAGTAGGTAATGTATCGCAAACCATTAAGCAATTACAAAAGCAAGGTTTTTGGGTTATGGGCGCTCATATGGAGGGCGACCGCACCATGTATGAGGCAGATATGACAATCCCAACTGTTCTTGTTATCGGTAACGAAGGCAAGGGAATCAGCAAAGTGGTGAAAGAAGCGTGTGATTTCTTGGTAACGATACCAATGTATGGAAATTTGAATTCTTTAAATGCTTCTGTAGCTGCAGCAGTACTTATGTATGAAGCAGTACGTCAGAGAAATAACAAATAAGGTGTTACTATGTTAAAAGACATCCTGATCATTGATGGATATAATGTAATATTTGCATGGCCGGAGTTAAAGAAGCTTTCTCGAGAATCTTTGGAACATGCACGGCTTACATTAAGAGATCAATTGATGAATTTCTGTAAATATAAAGAATACGAAGGCATACTTGTTTTCGATGGTAAATATACGGCCACACCGGCTAGTGTAGAGGAACTAGCGAAAGGTTTTTTCGAAGTCTATACAGATGATGGGGATACAGCTGATTCTTATATCGAGAGGGAGGTGTTTTTGCGCAAGGGCAAATATACGAATGTGTATGTAGTAACCTCTGATGGTGATGAACAAAATCAAATTCTTGGTTCGGGGGGACTGAGGATACCCGCAAGAGAATTGTATAATGATATTCGATTGGCCAAAGCAGAAGAGCGTAAGCAATATACCCATAATCATCATCGAGATCATATGCGTATTAGACGGAATGAGCTTGGAGATTTGCTAGATCCAACAGTAGCTGAGAAATTAGAGGCGATTCGCCGAGGAAATAAATAAACATTGCTAATCCAATCATCATAAAGTATAATGTAAAATGAATTGGTATTTCCATTTGTAAATCGTATGGAGGCATCTGATGAAAGAAAATCATATGAGTAAGTCCGATTACAACTTTAATGAAATGTCCGATGAAGAAGTTGTGGTCTTAGTACAAAAAGACCGTAATGAATTAGCCATGGCGCATCTTGTGAATAAATACAAGAATTTTGTGCGTTCTAAGGCTCGGTCCTATTTTTTAGTAGGTGCTGATCGAGACGATATCATACAAGAAGGTATGATTGGCTTGTATAAGGCTACACGTGATTTTGATTATGAGCGTCAAGCTTCGTTTAGGGCATTTGCTGAATTATGTGTAACACGTCAAATCATTACGGCTATTAAAACAGCGACACGTCAAAAACATATGCCATTAAATTCCTATATATCATTGAATAAACCGGTATATACGGAGGAATCTGAGCGTACTTTGATGGATATGATAGCCAATGTTCGTGTATCAGATCCCGAAGAACTCATCATTACTCGTGAAGAGTTTGCAGATATTGAAAAAAATATGACGTATTTGCTAAGTGAGTTGGAATGGCATGTTTTATTGAGCTATTTGGATGGTAAAAGTTACCAGGAAATGGCCGGTGAAACAGATCGCAGCATAAAATCGATAGATAATGCTTTACAACGAGTAAAGCGAAAATTGGAAAAGTATTTAGAAGATCGTTTAATTAATCAAACAGATCAAGTCTCACAGGAAGGATGACAATTGTGAATAATGTTTTAATGGGTGCAGAGGTAATCGTTTCTATTTTGTTGATTGTAGTAGTAGTGCTTCAATCTAGTAAAAGCTCTGGTATGGGGGCTGTATCTGGTGCAGCAAATTCCTCATTCGGTGGTAAGGAACGTGGTTTAGATGGTCTTTTGTCCCGTCTCACAGTTATTTTAGGTGTTATTTTTGCTGTGCTTAGCCTTGTTCTTGGCGCATTAATGCATCAATACTAATAGGATAAGCCTGCACAGCAGGCTTTTTCTTTTTATATAAATAAACACGCATTGTACGACTGTTAGCAAAGGAGGAGTATCTCATGGCTAAATATACTGATGTTTATAAATACGCAGGTTCAGGGCAAGAGGTAGAGGGAATTTATAAAGGCTACCGAAAGTCTTTCGGATTTGTTATTATGCCTGATGGTATCGACGATATTTATGTTAGCGTTGAGAACAAAGGCTCTGCTATGCATAACGATAAGGTACGGGTGCGTATTCTTGGCAGTACTGCAGGAAATCAAAAAAAAGAAGGCCTCGTTGTGGAGGTGCTAGAACGTGCTAATGAAACCATTGTAGGTACCTATGATCGTCAACAATCTTTCGGTTTCGTTATTCCTGATGATGAACGCATTGGCGAAGATGTCTATGTAGCATTAGAAAATACTATGAACGCTCGTAGTGGGGCTAAGGTATTGGTGAAAATTATCTCCTGGCCTGAGAAAAAACGCAAGGCTGAAGGTATCATAACAGAAATTCTTGGCTATGAAGGTGATGTTGGCCTTGATATTAATTGTATTATGGCAAATCATAAGATTCCCTTTTCCTTTCCAAAACAGGTTCTTGATGAAAGCTTACGTATTGATACTATCATTAGGAATAATCCCAAACGTCTAGATTTGCGTAATGAACAGCTCGTTACTATTGATGGTGAAGATGCTAAAGACCTTGATGATGCTGTGAGCGTACAAGTATTGGATAATGGTAATTATAAACTCGGTGTTCACATTGCTGATGTGAGTCATTATGTTATATCTGGCAGTGAAATCGATAGAGAGGCCTACAAACGTGGCACCAGTGTCTATTTAGTAGACCGTGTTATCCCAATGCTACCGGTAGCATTGTCTAACGGTATTTGTAGTTTGAATGCCCATGAAGATCGCTATGCTATGACATGTTTAATGGAAATTAACGAGGCTGGCAAAGTTGTAGACTACACGATTACACCGTCCATTATTAATGTGGGACGTCGGTGTAATTATAAGGAAGTATTTAAGGCTATAGATCAAAATATTATTCCTGATGATATGATTCCATTCATGCCTATGCTTCATAATTTGTATAAAGTATCTCAAATTTTAAACAAAATGCGTCAACGTAGAGGGGCACTAGATTTTGATTTCCCTGAATATCGCGTTATGCTTGATCATGATGGAACACCTTTACAAATTGTAAAACGTGAACGGACTCTTGCGGAACGACTTATTGAGGAATGTATGCTTATTGCCAATGAAACTGTGGCAACACACTTGAAAAATACACACCGTACATCTGTGTATCGAATTCATGAAAAACCAAGTGAAGAAAAATTGTCTAATTTCCAAACGGTATTAAACTATTTGGGACAAAATATTTTATTAAACGCTGATGAAATAGAACCACGTAATTTCCAAGATATTTTACATGCCATCAAGGGCACAGATATTGAACAAGTAGCTCAAATTATGACATTGCGTTCAATGCAACAAGCAAAATATAGCATTGAAAATGTAGGTCACTTTGGATTGGCATCCACTTGTTATACTCATTTCACATCGCCTATCCGTCGTTATCCGGATTTAATGGTACATCGTTTGCTCAAGGCTGATATGCATTGGGAGGATGGCTATAAACTACGTGATGTAAAAGAAGAATTCTTGGCGCGTGCTTCTGAGCACTCATCTATTCAAGAACAAGTGGCCGTAGCTGCAGAGCGTGAAACCGATGATCTTAAGAAAACACAATACATGGTTCCATTTGTGGGCCAAGTGTTTACGGGTCATGTATCGAGCATTACATCCTTTGGTATGTTCGTGGAATTAGAAAATGGTATCGATGGTCTCGTTCACATTAGCATGATGAATGATGATTACTATTTCTATGATGAAGAACACTTTGTGATGGTAGGCAAACGAACTGGTACTATCTATCGCCTTGGCCAAGAGGTAACAGTAACTTTGGTGAAAGCCGATGTAGAACGTAAGCAAATTGACTTTGTTCTTGGAGAAGTTGATAATTTGATGCTCATTCAAGAACAATTGAAACAGTCTAGCAATAAATCAAAAGGACGGAATTCTAGTAGCAAGAGAGGCTCTAGTCGAAATTCTAGTAGTAATCGCAGTTCCAGTAGCAAGAGTCGTTCCAATCTTAAGATAAAATCTAAAGGTGGAAAGAAAAAGACTAATAAATCTAAAAAGTCTAAACATAAAAAATAATGAGGTAATATATGACAGAAAAGAAATCTAATTCTCTCATAGCAGACAATCGAAAAGCGCGCCACGATTTTAATATTCATGAAACCTATGAGGCGGGTATCGCTTTAACAGGGACTGAAATTAAATCGATACGACAAGGTAAATTGAACTTAAAGGATAGTTTTTGTCGTATTGAAAATGGCGAACTTTTACTATATCAAGTGCATATTAGTCCTTATGAACAGGGGAATCGCTTTAATCATGAGCCAGAACGAACTCGTAAGCTTTTGATGCATAAAGCTGAAATTCACAAGTTGTTGGGGCAAGTGAAAGAGAAGGGATTCTCTTTAATCCCTTTGAACTTTCACTTTAGCCGTGGGTATGTGAAGGTAACAGTAGGTCTTGTAACCGGTAAGAAATTATACGATAAACGTCAAGATATGGCAGAACGGGATGCAAAACGTGACATAGAAAAACGTTTAAAAGAACAACAGAAATACTGAGTGTGTTTTTCATTGTCGAGAAACATGAGTATCTATATATTCTTTTGTTGGTGTGATTGCGAAATTTGCATAAGTCTGAACAATAAAATTTGACAATTCATAAAGTATAATCGTATAATTAAGTTTACAAAGCAACTCGGGGACGTAATGGTTTCGACAGGGGTGCGTGTGGTATAGATAGCGAGTCGGCGTTCCATGAGGCCGTTAAACGGTGGGAAAACATTTAAACGCAGAAGAAAATTTTGCATTAGCTGCATAAGCTACGTTCATCTCTCTCTCGCCCGTGGAGAGGGAATGAACGTCAAACAACGGGCTGGCTTAATTTAGTTGTTCATATAAATTAGGCGAGACTTTATGAACTGGAGTTCTGTAGTTTGTCGGTGAGCGATAGGAACTTGAGATCTTAAATCATTGACTGCACTCGGAGAGATTTATATGGCAACACTTTTGGACAGGGGTTCGACTCCCCTCGTCTCCACCATATAGCATATGCAAACGGCAGATATTTCTGCCGTTTTTTTACTTATTAAATTAAATTGTATTGACTTTTTAGAAAAAGTGTGTACACTCATGCTAAAAAATTGTATGCAATTGATGCTTATGGTTATAGGTAAAATCTCACTTTTTAATTGTCGAGATGGCCGGAAATTCTTGACTATTCGAAGAAATTTAAGTAAGATATTATGAGGATTATTATGAAATTGAAATCTTTGGAATTAATATCTTTTGGGATATAAATATTTCTTCTTTTTTGCTCGAGAGGAGTATGTATAATGAAGTTTCGTTATTCTAGTATGTTAGCAGCTCTGGTTCTATCAGCCGTCATGGTAGCAGGTTGTGGTAAAGAGGCGGCACAACAATCAACGAATGTAGCTGTTAATGCTTACAAAGTAAATGCTAGTGATACAGCGATTAAACAATCTTTCAGTGGCACTATTAAGGCTGAAAATAGTGTAGCGGTTCATGCTCGTGTGTCTGGCTATGTAGTGGAAAAATATGTACAAGGTGGCGAACAAGTAATTGCAGGTCAACCATTGTACCGTATTGACTCTCGCCAATACGAAGCAAATTTAGCAAATGCAGAAGCGACAGCAGCAAGTTCCCGTGCTAATTTACAAAATGCACAAGTGGATTTGAAACGTTATCAAATTCTATCTGAACAAGATGCCATTGCTCGTCAAACTTATGATACACAAGCAAGCACAGTACAACAAAACGCTGCTACATTAGAGGCTTATGAAGCTGCTGTAAAAATTGCACAAGATAATTTGAGTGATACCATCATCTATGCACCATATTCCGGAACGTTGGAAATGGATGACATCGATTTGGGCACCTATGTAACAGCTGGTTCTACAACATTGGTAACAATCGATTCCATTGACCCTGTCATTGTTGAATTCAGTATGACAGAACCTGAATATTTACAATTCATGACAGAACGTGCTACTGATTTTACAGGTAATGGTGGAGTGCAATTACAACTAGCTGATGGTTCCACATATGCTTATGAAGGTAGCATTGTACAAGCTGCTAAAAGTCTTGACAGTGGTACCGGTAAATTGATTTTGAAAGCATCCTTCGCTAATCCAGATCATTTATTATTGCCAAATATGTTTGCTACTGTAACTACCTCTGGGGCTACTGTTAAAAATGCAATTCTAGTTCCATCTAAAGCTATTCTACAAGTTATGGATAAAAACTTTATCTATGTGATTGGTGCTGATGGTAAGGTAACACAAACTGCAGTTGAACTTGCAGGTACAACTGGTGGCTATACTATTATTAAATCTGGCTTGAAAGCTGGCGACGAAATTGTTGTTGATGGCTTAACAAAAGTTAAAAATGGTGTGACTGTAAAAGCTACATTATTAACTAAAGAACAAGTTGAATCTAGTAAATAGGAGGCGTACAAGTGTCAAAATTCTTTATTAATCGCCCAATATTTGCCATCGTAATCGCTATTGTTATTACGATGGTCGGTATTTTGGCTATGGTTAATCTACCAATTGCCCGATACCCACAAATTTCACCACCAACGGTGCGTGTAAGTGCTCATTATACTGGCGCGACTGCACAGGTTGTAAATGATACAGTAGCATCCGTTATTGAAACCCAAATTATTGGGGTTCAAGACATGGACTATATGTCTTCTACAAGTACAAGTAATGGTACATATTCTTTGACAGTACAATTTAATCAAGGCACAGATGCAGATATGGATACGGTTAATACTCAAAACCGTGTACAACAAGCTGTAGCATCTTTGCCATCTGAGGTACAACAGGTTGGTGTAACAACCACAAAGTCCTCTGGTGATATGGCATTGATTTTCTCCTTGAACTCTCCGAATGGTACATATGATAAAACATTCTTGAAAAACTATGGCACTAACTACCTAATGGATCCTATTAAATCTGTTAAAGGTGTTGGTTCTGTACAAGAGTTTGGTTCTGATTATGCCATGCGTGTATGGTTGGATCCAGCTAAAATGGCAAAACTGGGCGTTACAATGAGTCAAGTAACGAGTGCTATTAGGGCGCAAAACCTTCAAGCAGCTGCCGGTACTGTTGGTGCAAACCCAACGAATGGTAAGCAAGCCTTCCAATACCCAATTACCATTAAGGGGCGTTTAACAACAGCTGAGGAATTTGGTAATATCTCCTTGACCACATCTAATGGTACAGTTCTTCATTTACGAGATGTCACATCTGATATTGGTATAGGCGCTGAGTCTTATAGCTTTGACTCCCAACAAGAGGGGCTGGACGTTGCTGGTTTTGCTATCTCATTACAAAATGATGCGAATGCCCTGCAAACGATTGAAAATGTAGAAAAAATTCTAGAAGAACAATCTGCTTCATTCCCTCCAGATCTAACATATAAAGTAGTTGTAGATAATACTAAATTTGTACGTGCTTCTATTAATGAAGTTATTCATACGTTCGTAGAAGCATTGTTATTGGTATTAGTCGTTGTATATGTCTTCTTGCAATCCTGGCGCTCCACAATCATTCCTATGATTGCTGTTCCAGTATCCTTGCTTGGTACATTTGCAGCCTTTACGGTTCTTGACTTCTCGATCAATACATTGACATTATTCGCTATGGTATTGGCCATTGGGCTTGTCGTCGATGATGCTATCGTAGTAGTAGAGGCCGTTGAATATGAATTGAAATTTAATGGTTTACATCCAAAAGAAGCAGCCATTAAAGCTATGGAAAATGTACAAGGCCCAGTAATTGGTATCGCCTTTGTATTGTCTGCCGTATTCGTACCAGTTGCCTTCATGGGTGGTATGACCGGTATTTTGTATAAGCAGTTTGCCTTGACAATTGCCGTATCAGTTGTTATTTCTGCTATTGTGGCCTTGATATTAACACCAGCATTATGCGCAACAATGTTAAAACCACACGCGCCTAATGAACATGAAAACTTTATTCATCGCGGATTAAACAAGTTTAATTACTATTTGGAACGCTTTAGTGATTGGTATGGATTCCAATTGGCTAAATTATCCCATAAACTATATTTAACTATTATTGCTTTGCTAGTATTTGCTGGTGTAGGTGGGGTTATTATGGTTAGCCTACCATCTGCTTTCGTACCAGCAGAGGATAGTGGTTACTATATGGTGGCGGTAAATGAACCACCAGGGGCAACTTTAAATCGCACAAATGCAACTCTCCAAAATATCGCTCGCTTCTTAGAAAAAGACGAAGATATGGAAACCGTATTTACAGTTGCTGGTTTTGATCTTCTTGGGGGTGGACAAAAATCTAGTGCTGGTGCTATTTTTGCATCCTTAACAGATTGGGATCAACGGACTGGTAAAGGTCAAGATATCAATACTAAAATTGGTAAAACCTTCGGCTTTGCAGCTCAGGGCGTACCGGAGGCTACTGTAATTGCTTTGAATCCGCCTTCTATTCCAGGTCTTGGTAATACAGGTGGTTTCACAATGTATCTCATCAATAAAGCTGGCGATGATACTACTACTATGATGGAACGGGCGAATGAATTCATGGCAGAAGCTCGTAAAAACCCTGCTATTGGTTCTATTTATACAACATTTGATAATAGTACACCTACATTAAAATTCGATATAAACCGTGAAAAAGCAGCTCAAGATGGTGTAGCGATTTCTGATATCTTTACAACATTGCAAGGCTTCTACGGTAGTATTCAAGTTAATGACTTTACTGAATATGGTAAAAACTACAAGGTAGTAGTACAAGCGGATGAAAAATTCCGTCAAAATACTAATAATTTAAATATGCTCTATGTTACCAATAGTGCAGGTCAATCTGTTTCGGTAGCAAACTATATTATAGAGAATAAAACTGGTTCTCCATCTACTATCACTCGTTTTGATAATGCGATGGCAGTTCAAATCGGTGGTGCAGAGGCGAGTGGTTATTCTTCTGGTGATGCTATTAATGCATTACAAGAAGTTGCTAAAACATTACCGCAAGGTTATACATATGACTTCTCTGGTCAGGCTCGTGAAGAAATTAAGGCTGGTACACAAACAGTGGTTATCCTCGGCTTTGGTTTAGCCTTTGTATTCTTGATTTTAGCGGCGTTGTATGAATCTTGGAAAGTACCATTTGCCGTATTGTTCTCCGTACCATCTGGTTTAATTGGTGCCGCATTAGTACCGTACTTGTTGAACCTAACAGGTAGCTATAATTTAGCAAATGATATTTACATGCAAATCGGTCTTTTAACATTGATTGGTTTGGCCGCGAAAAATGCAATCTTGATTATCGAGTACGCGAAGATTCGTGTTGACGAACGTGGCATGGATATTGTTGATGCAGCTATTGAAGCATCTAAAATCCGTTTACGTCCAATCTTGATGACATCCTTTGCATTTATCCTAGGCGTATTGCCATTGGCAGTATCCACAGGTGCCGGCGCAGGTGCTCGTGTATCCATGGGTATCACAGTAGTAGCAGGTATGACTACAGCTACATTGTTTGGTATCTTCGTAATCCCAATGCTCTTCATTTTGATTGAAAAATTGGGCTTCAGTGATATCAAAGATTTACGCAAGAAAAAACATTAACATTAATTATATATAAGTATGAGGTGATACTATGAGTGAACAAACTCTTTATGTATCTGGTCACAAAAGCCCAGATACAGACTCTATTTGCTCCGCTATTGCATTTGCTAATTTCAAAACTCAAATGGGCACATCAGCTACACCAGTATGTGCAGGTAGTGCCAATAAGGAAACTACGTTTATATTGAATCATTTTAATGTAGCACATCCACAAATTGTTGAAAATTGGGAAACATTTGCTCCTAATGGTGGTGACTTGTTTTTAATTGACCATAATGAATCCAAGCAAATTATTGATGGATACAAATCTATGAACGTAGTAGGGGTGGTTGATCATCATCGTATTGGAGATTTTGAAACTGATGGGCCTGTATACATTCATATGGAACCAGTTGGTTGCTCTAGTACAATCGTGGCGAACATGTACTTTGATAACAATCAAGAGATTCCACAAACTATTGCTGGTTTGATGTTATCTGCAATTATCTCTGATACAGTATTGTTCCGTTCCCCAACATGTACACCTAAGGACAAGGCTACTGCTGAAAAATTAGCGCCTATCGCTGGTGTAGATATTGAATCCTATGGTTTAGACATGTTAAAAGCTGGTGCAGACGTATCCGACTTGACTAATGATCAAATCGTTCGGACAGATATGAAAGAATTCTCCGAAGCTGGTCAAACTATTTCCATCGGTCAAATCTCTGTTATGGATACAACAGAGTTGTTGGCTAAACGTGATGAATTAGTAGCTGCCTTAGAGGCACTTCGCTCTAGCAATAACTATGCCGCATCTTATATTATGATTACTAATATTTTGAAAGAAAGCACTGACTTGTTATATAGCGGTGATGCTGATGCAGTCGTATCAAAAGCTTTCAATACAGAAGTAAAAGATAATGGTGTATTCTTGGAAAACACTATGTCTCGTAAAAAACAAATCGTTCCTCCAATTTTAGGAGCTATGAAATAATACATGTATTTCACGACAAAACGTTGCTCTGCAACGTTTTTGTTGTTTACACACCCATTGGAGACACATATGAATCAACTATTAGATGGATTGAATCGAGAACAACAACAGGCCGTACAAACAACGGATGGTCCTTTATTGATTCTAGCGGGCGCTGGATCTGGTAAAACAAAGGTGCTAACGGTGCGTATTGCCTACTTGTTGGCACAAGGTGTCAATCCTTATGAAATCCTTGCCATTACGTTTACGAACAAAGCGGCAAAGGAAATGAAGAGTCGTGTAGAAGGGCTCGTTGGCAGTGTAGCGGATAGAATTTGGCTCAGCACATTCCATTCCTTCTGTGCGAAGTTTTTACGTTTTGAATTAAATAATTACCTTGGTTATAATAGTAACTTTACTATTTATGATACATCTGACTCTCAACAAGTCATTAAAGCTGCGCTAAAAGCGTTGAATTTAGATGACAAATACTATCCAGTTGGGGCTATGATGTCAGCTATTTCAGAAGCGAAAAATAATTTACAGTTTGCCTCTGAATACGCTAGAAATCCAAAGGACTTTTACCATTCCAAAGTGGCCGACGTGTACACCTATTATGAACGGGAATTACGGAAAAATAATGCTTTAGATTTTGATGATTTACTCTTGGTAGCGGTAAAATTATTACAATCTCATGGGGATGTGTTAGAAAAATATAGCAAACGTTTTCGTTATGTTATGATTGATGAATATCAAGATACGAACCATGCGCAATATTTATTGGCTCGTTTATTGGCAGCTCATTGGAAAAATATTTGTGTCGTTGGTGATGCTGACCAAAGTATCTATGCATGGCGTGGTGCGGATATTCAAAATATCCTTGACTTTGAAAAGGATTATCCAAACTGTACATCTATTAAATTGGAACAAAACTATCGTTCTACAAAAATTATTCTAGATGCAGCTAATGCCGTCATCGACAATAATGAAGGGCGTCCAGAAAAGAATTTGTGGACCGACAAGGTAGACGGTGCTAAGATTCAACATTTTACAGCCCAATCTGAACACGAAGAAGCAGCTTTCATCGGTGATACCATTGTGAAGAAACATGATATTCACGATGTGCCATACGGTGATATGGCCATTTTATATCGTACCAATGCGCAATCTCGTGTGCTCGAAGAAGCGCTCATTAAACGGGCTGTGCCGTACACAATGGTAGGGGGCACAAAGTTCTACGATCGTAAAGAAATCAAGGACGTTATTGCCTATTTACGCGTTCTCTATAATCCCTTTGATGATTTGAGTTTGTTACGTATTATCAATGTGCCAAAACGCAGTATTGGTGCGACTACAGTGTCTAAATTGCAAGATTATGCACGTGAAAATGGTACCTCCTTGTTTATGACGCTAACACAACTTCATTTAGTGGATTCTGTGAAAGGAAAAACAAAAGAAAAACTAGAAGAGTTCGGTATTTTAATCTTTACTCTCGTAGCCGAGATGGAAGAGAAAAATGTACTGGATTTATTAGAGGCTATTCTTGATCGTACTGGTTATTTGGCCTTATTGGAGGAAAGTACGGATCCACAAGATCAAGCTCGCGCTGAGAATATTGGTGAGTTATTATCTGTGGCGAAGGACTTTATCGACGTAAATCCAACGGGAACTGTTGAAGATTTCCTTGAACAAGTAGCCCTTGTCAATGATGTGGATTCCTTTGAACAAGAGGAATCTAAAGTAACATTAATGACCTTGCATGCCGCAAAAGGGCTAGAATTTCCTATCGTATTCCTCGGCGGTTTAGAGGAAGGTCTATTCCCACACAGTCGTACCTTATTAAATCCTGAAGAGGTAGAGGAAGAACGTCGTTTGGCCTATGTAGGTATTACGCGTGCTGAAAAGGAATTATTTATTTCCAATGCCACAACGCGTACTGTATTTGGTCGCACTAGTGGGTATTTACCATCTCGTTTCCTTGATGAAATTCCAGAGGAATTGGTAGAGGAATTACGGGCTAAACGAAAGGTGCCAGAAGATGTAAAACGTCATGTGCCTCAGCATATGTCCGTTATGAGTCGACCTGTGACAAAACCAATTGTGCGTAATGAAACAATCGAACAATGGCAAGTAGGCGATACGGCGGTACATAGCAAATGGGGCAATGGTAAGGTTGTAGCCGTAACTGGTGAAGGGGCAGCTATGAAATTATCCATTGAATTCCCAACCCAAGGCCTACGCGTAGTAATGGCTAAATTCGCACCTGTTAAAAAAGGATAATATTATGAATTCCAAAGAATCTATCACTCTTAAAGAGTTTACGAATCAGACAGCATCTACGAATCAACTAGAATCTATGAATCCAAAAGAACGAATTGAACAATTACAACAAGATTTAACACATTACGGAGAACTCTATTATTTAGAGGATGCACCGGTTATTTCTGACTATGAATATGATAAACTGTATCGTGAATTAGTAGACCTCGAAACTGCACATCCAGAATATATTGTGCCTACGTCTCCTACACAACGGGTTGGCTCTAAAATTGAAGGACCTTTTGAAAAGGTGGTTCATGGTAGACCTATGCTCAGTCTCAGCAATGTATTTAATGCTGACGAAGTACGGACCTTTCACAATCGCGTGGTCAAGGATCTAGACCATACGCCTACCTATGTGGTGGAACTAAAAATTGATGGACTGGCAGTGAATTTGCACTATGAAAATGGGATATTAACGCGTGCCGTTACTCGTGGTGACGGTCGTGTGGGTGAGGATGTAACATCTAATGTAAAAACTATTAAATCCATTCCGTTGATGATTAAAAATGCTCCTGAGTTTATTGAAATTCGAGGTGAGGCCTATATGCCACATAGCGAGTTTCAACGTATTAATGAGGAACGCGAAGAGGAAGGTTTGCCTACCTTTGTAAATCCACGTAATGCAGCGGCTGGTTCCTTGCGACAGCAAGATCCGGCCATCACTGCGAGCCGTAATCTAGCATTCTTTGCCTATGCCATCGGTTCCGAGGAGGGTGCTAACATTCATTCTCAAGAGGAATTATTGGCTCAGCTCAAGGAATACCGTTTCTCTGTAAATCCGAACTACACCGTTTGCAAAACCATTGACGAGGTTATTGAAACTATCGATTTATGGAACGAAAAACGACATACATTGCCATATGATACAGATGGTATGGTTATTAAGGTTAATGCATTCTCTGACCAAGAGATTCTTGGATCCACTGTGAAAGACCCAAAATGGGCTACGGCCTATAAATACCCACCAGAAGAGGTGGAAACCATCATTAAGGATATTACCATTAATGTAGGTCGCACAGGTGTATTAACGCCAACAGGTGAATTGGAACCTGTATTTGTTTCGGGCACTAATGTGAGTCGTGTTACCTTGCACAATCAAGATTTCATTACGGAGAAAGATATCCGTATTGGTGACCATGTGCTTATTCACAAGGCGGCGGAAATCATTCCAGAGGTCATTCGTGTATTACCAGAAAAACGTACAGGATCAGAAGTGGCCTTTACGATTCCAGCTACATGTCCTATTTGTCATTCTCCAGCGGTGCGCCGTGAAGGTGAGGCAGCCATTCGTTGTACTAATGATCATTGCCCAGCCATTGAGAAGGAACAAATTATTCATTTTGCCTCCCGTGATGCTATGAATATTGATGGCCTTGGCCCAAGCATCGTAGAAAACCTCATCAATAATCATTTGATTACGAATGTGGTGGATTTATATCATCTTACGGTGGATCAACTGGTGACGATGGACCGTATGGGTAAAAAATCCGCTGAAAATTTGGTGAAAGCTATCGCTGACTCCAAATCTCGTGGTCTAGATAGAGTATTATTTGGACTTGGTATTCGACTTATCGGCTCTAAAGCAGCTAGTACCATTGCAAGTGAAGTTGGCTCCATGGAACGATTCTTGACCATTACGAAGGAAGAACTCCTTAGTGTAGAGGAAATAGGACCTACTATGGCGGATAGTATTGTGGCTTACCGTGAGATAGAATCTAATCGAGCTATCATCGAAGGATTGACTCAAGCAGGTCTTGTGATGACTGTAGAAATACAAGAAGCCGCAGGAAATGAGATGGAAGGCGAAGTCGTTGTTCTCACCGGTAAATTAGAGGTGATGGGACGCAGCGAAGCTGGGAAACTCCTAGAGGCACATGGTGCTAAAGTCACTGGCTCTGTCAGCAAAAAAACAACACTAGTTGTGGCCGGTAAAGATAGTGGTAGCAAACTTACGAAAGCAAATGAACTCGGTATTCGTGTTATCAATGAAGAAGAATTTATCGCCCTTACAGAATCTTGGGGTAAATAGAAGCTCGAATCATTTAAAAGTACTTTCAATTTTGTTATAATAAGAGAATATGAAAGGATGTGCACCGATGAAAATCACTCAAGAAGAGATTAAAAAAATTGCATTACTTTCACGATTAGAAGTGAAAGAAGAACATATGGGGCATATGGAAAAAGAATTAAGCGATATTCTATCCTATGTAGCAGAGCTCAATGAGCTCGATTTAGAAGGCGTGGAACCAATGGCACACGCTGTACCTATTCACAATGTATTCCGTGAAGATGTAACGAAACCATCCCTCGATCATGATTTGGCATTATCTAATGCGCCAGAAGAAGAAGACGGATATTTCAAAGTACCTCGCGTAGTACAAGAATAGGAGGATTACAGTGGCAACCATTCATGAACTTCACACAAAATTAGTGAATAAAGAAATTTCTGCCGTTGAATTGACGAAGGCAGTGATTGCACATAAAGAACAAGTAGAACCAGCTGTACATGCGTATTTGTCTGATTCTCATGAACAAGCCCTAGCTGTAGCAGCTAATGTGGATGAAAAAATCGCCAAAGGCGAAGCTATTTCTCCATTAGCAGGCGTGCCAGGCGCTATTAAAGATAATATTTGTATTCAAGGTCAACCAGCGACTTGTGCATCTAAAATGTTGGAAAACTTTATTCCTCCATATAATGCAAGCGTTATGGAACAATTGTTCAGCCAAGACGTTGTGAGCCTTGGTAAATTGAACATGGACGAATTCGCTATGGGTGGTTCTACAGAGAACTCTGCTCTTGCTAAAACAGCTAACCCTTGGAATACTGATTGTGTACCAGGTGGTTCTTCCGGTGGTAGTGCAGCGGCTGTATCCAGTGGCAGTGCTATTTGGGCATTAGGCTCTGATACAGGCGGATCCATTCGTCAACCAGCGTCCTTCTGTGGCGTAGTAGGTATGAAACCAACCTATGGTAATGTATCTCGTTATGGTTTGATTGCCTTCGCGTCTTCCTTGGACCAAATTGGACCTGTTACACGCGATGTAACTGATGCTGCCATCGTTATGAATGCCATAACAGGCCATGATGTGAAAGATTCCACATCTATCCCAGGTGACCGTCCAGATTACACAAAAGCACTTGTAAATGATGTTAAAAACATTAAAATTGGTGTACCAAAAGAATACTATGGAGAAGGTTTAAACGCTGAAGTTCGTAAAGCTATGGACGAAGCTATCGAAACGTACAAAAAGCTAGGTGCTGAAATAATTGAGGTATCTTTGCCTACTACTAAATATGCGTTGTCTGCTTACTATATCATCGCTTTAGCAGAGGCTAGTACTAACCTTGCACGTTATGACGGCGTTAGCTATGGTCTTCGTGTGCCAGCCGACAATTTAGTTGAAATGTCCACGAAAACTCGTACAGAAGGCTTCGGACAAGAAGTACAACGTCGTATCTTACTTGGTACCTATGTATTGAGCTCTGGTTATTACGATGCTTATTATCTGAAAGCCCTTAAAGTTCGTCGTTTAATCAAAAACGAATTTGACGAAGCTTTCAAACAAGTTGATTTATTATTAGCCCCAACAGCACCGAATACATCCTACAAATTTGGTGAAAAATTAAATGATCCATTGGCGATGTACCTCGAAGACGTATGTACTGTACCAGTTAACCTTGCAGGTATTCCAGGTATTAGCGTTCCAACAGGTATGAGCTCTAGTAATTTACCAATCGGTATGCAATTATTAGGCCCAGCTATGGGTGAAGAAGTGTTGTTACGTGCTGCCTATACATTTGAACAAGCACGTCCTGATTGCCAAGTTGTGGCACCAACAGGGGAGGTTTCTTTATGAGTAGTAAATACGAAACGGTGGTAGGCTTGGAGGTTCATACCGAGCTAAAAACTAATTCTAAAATATTCTGCGGTTGTACCACTGAATTTGGTGGTGCCCAAAATACACATGTATGCCCAGTTTGCCTTGGTTTACCAGGTGTATTGCCAGTGTTGAATAAAAAAGTAGTAGAATATGCTATTAAAGTTGGTTTGGCTTTGAATTGCGAGATTTTGCACTTTAACAAATTCGACCGTAAAAACTATTATTATCCAGATTTGCCTAAAAACTGGCAAACATCCCAATATGATTTACCAATCTGCCTCAATGGTCACCTTGATGTAGAAGTAAACGGTGAAACTCGACGTATTCGCATCACTCGTATCCATATGGAAGAAGATGCTGGTAAATTGGTACATAGCGGTAATACCATTAGCGATTCCAATTCGTCTAATGTCGATTACAACCGTACTGGTGTACCTTTGCTTGAGATCGTATCTGAACCAGATATTCGTTCTGGCGCAGAAGCAAAAGCCTATGTTGAAAAATTGCGTTCCATTCTTCAATACCTCGACGTAACTGACGCTCGTATGGAAGAAGGTAGCTTGCGTTGCGATGCGAATATTTCCGTTCGTCTTCGTGGCACAGAAAAACTAGGCACAAAATCTGAAATTAAAAACATGAACACTCTTACAGGTATCCAAAAAGGTATCGAATACGAAGCATTACGCCAAGCCATGCTTATCGAAGAAGGTGGTCAAGTTATTCAAGAAACTCGTACTTGGGATGACGCACAAGGCATTACATTGTCAATGCGTAAAAAAGAAGCGGAAAATGACTACCGTTACTTCCCAGAACCTGACTTGGTACCAATCATCATCACTGATGAAGAAATCGAAGCCGTTCGCGCAGAATTGCCTGAATTGCCAGATCAAAAAATGGATCGCTTCGTGAACCAATATGGTTTATCCGTTGAGGATAGCACAATTTTGACATCTACACGTCAAATGGCGGATTACCTAGATGCTACAGTTAACGCTGGCAGCGATGCTAAAACAGCTTCTAATTGGATTCTTGGTGATTTGTCCAAAATGGTAAACGAAAATGGTTTAACCTTTGGTGAAAGCAAAGTAACTGCTGAAAATCTAGCAGGTATGATCGCGTTGATGGACAAAGGGACTATTTCCGGTAAAATCGCGAAAAAAGTTATCGTTAGCATGTGGGAATCTCGTAAAGATGCAGACACAATCGTAAAAGAAGAAGGTCTTGTACAAATTACCGATACTGGCGCTATCGAAGAAATCGTAAAACAAGTTATCGCTAATAATCCACAACCAGTAGAAGATTTCAAATCAGGTAACGGAAAAGCAATTGGCTTCCTCGTAGGTCAAGTTATGAAAGAATCCAAAGGTCGTGCGAACCCTGGCGTAGTTAACCAATTGTTACAAAAACATTTGAACGACTAATGT
>SAAC01000087.1 GCA_009929605.1 Negativicutes bacterium | reverse complement strand
ATCACCTATTAATTCAAAATACATTCAAACATATAGGATACGTTTCACACAACAAGGAAACTAAGTAGTTCGGGGCTGCTTATACAGAGCACTGCTCCAAAGTGAAGACTCAAGAAAGGAACATCATGGCACAAATCGCAGCTAATTTACAACGTATTAAAAATGGCCAACGCCGTTATGCAATTACCCCTCGTATTCCAGCAGGTTTCATTCAACCTGATCAATTACAAAAATATATCGATGTAGCGAACAAATTTGGGGCAGTTTTAAAATTAACTGGTAGCCAACGCATCATGATTACAAATCTTAAAGCAGAAGACGTAGATGCAGCATGGGCAATGCTTGGTATGGAACCAGCGTACTCCACATCTAATCGCGTGCGTAGCGTAAAAATCTGCCCAGGTACAACATTCTGTAAACGTGCAAAACAAGACAGCGTGCATTTAGGTATGCAATTGGAACGTAAATATATTTCCAAAGAAATGCCCTCCAAAATGAAAATGGGCGTGTCTGGTTGCCTTAACTCTTGTGCTGAATCTGCTATGAAAGACGTTGGGGTTATCGGTGGCGTTGATGGTTGGGATGTATACGCAGGTGGCAGCGGTGGCGCTCACCCTCGTATCGGCGACCTTATCGCTCACGTAGAAACTGAAAAAGAAGTTCTTGATTTAGTAGATCGCATCGTTGAATACTACAAAGCTAATGCACAAATCGAACGCATGGGCGAATTCATCGACCGCATCGGTTTAGATACTTTCAAAGCGGCAGTACTTGGCGATTTAGCAGACAATGCAGTATCCCCAATGGGCGCTGTATTCTCTAAACCAGCAGCAGCTGAGCCGGTTGTAAAATTACCAGGTCAAGGTAATGATCCATTGGTTGAGCCTGATCGTTTATCTGCAGGTCAACCTATTACTGAAAACACTATCATCCGTGATATTGTAGATACATATCCAAATGTAGTACCTGTATTACAAAGCATCGGCATGGGTTGCCTAGGTTGCCCATCCTCCACTGCAGAACCATTGTGGCAAGCAGCTGAGATTCACGGTGTCAACGTATACGATTTAGTTGAAAAATTAGAAACAGCACGTAAAGGAGCATAACATGTCAGCATTTCTTGGTCACATTCATTACTGGTTATACAAAAAAATCCAATTGTTAGCAGAACGCGAAAATCTAGTACTAGAAAAAACTCGCTCTGTTATCGATGACTTGGCAGATGAACTACACGAAATGTCTGTAGATACATACGGCTCCCCTATCGATCCCGCTACACCACTGGAGGATATTATCGACCACGGCAATATCCACGGTTGGTTACAAGGCCAAATCACAACAGCTTCCGTTCGCGAAGCAGCTTTCATCAAAGATTTATTAGATACAAATACTGGTGATGAAGGTGTTCAAGTAATCGCACAAATCCTTGATGCCTTCGCAACACAAGGCACAGCGTGCGGTACGGTGGGCAAGGATTCCCTACAAGGTGAAACAGCTGGCGATATCTACAATGCATTGCAAAACTTTTACGTAAATGGTATGCCTTGCGACGGTGGCGACCAAGTAGTGGCTGACGGCGACGACAAATACCAATGGGTTGGCGATCATCGTTTACAATCCGGTTACTGGCGCACAGCAGGTGTGGATCCTCAATTCATGAGTCTCGCGTACCAAACATGGTTCGAGTTCTTTGTGAAAGCAATTTCCTACAAATTCGAATTCGTTACCACAGAGGAAAACGGCACACGTTTATACAGCATTCAAGCTAAATAATAGATTTTAATTATTTTATGATATAACTACTGATTTCTATACTACAAACATTCATAAAATAATTCATACATGGAGGTGCACTATGAACGGCACAGTAAAAGAAGAACTCGGTTTATTATTCAAAGGGCCTAACTTCGTTATCGTGAAAAAAAGCGGCGTAGCTGGTAATCAAGTAGAAAAACATAATCACCCAGAAGCTAACGTAATCTTCACCGTAGTAAAAGGTAAAGTACAAGTCTTCTTAAACGAAACAGAAGAACATGTATTAGTGCCGGGCCAAGTATTGAACTTTAACGGCGATAACTACATTCAAGCAACATTATTAGAAGACAGCGAATTCGTTGTAAACCTAGTAACAAAACCAGAATAATACAGAAACATCAAAGGGTGAGGCCTAGGCCCCACCTTTTTTGTTTCACCTGCAAAAGGGCGCTGGCCATATCACTATAAGAATTTTGCACGCTACGCAATGCAAAAATGATAAGCCAGCGCCCTTACTAGTCATATAGACGCAACAAAGCCCCGTGGTTTCCCACGGGGCTCTTATAATCCTTCAATTATTTCAAAGATGCAACTACGTCTGGAGTTACATTTTCAACTTTGCTGTTTGTGTCAGCAGCTTGGATAGCACCAAGATCATCAACTACTACATCAAGACCTTTAGCTACGCGAATAGCTTCGATTTTGCTGTGAATGGAATCCAACATAGGACCAGCAATTTTTTCAACTTCTTCGTTTGCTTTTTTAATCAAAGGTACTACTTTAGCATCATATTGAGCTTTAGCTTTAGTTTTGTCTTGGATTTTATTAACCGCTTCCATTTCTTTTTCAATTTTTGGACGGTATTCGTTAGTTACGGCTTGCATTTTCATATCGATAGCACCATAACCAGGGTAGCTACTTACTACTTGATTCATATTCACTACACCAATATTAGCAGCACTTGCTACAGCTGTAGCCATTACGCCTAACACTGCAAGTGTGGTAATTTTTTTCTTCAAATTCATCTCTAAATCCTCCTTAAAAGAGTTTAAACAACTCTAACACTATTCTTATATTATAACGCACATAAGACTATATATCAATCCACTAGTTATACACTTGTCTTGTACATAGAATAACAAGGGTTCATGAAATAACCATGAACCCTTGTTATCTAAGTGCTTACAAAAGTCTTACAATACCTATATCAAGAGCCATTGTATCAATCTGCACTATACTATATCACACCGCAGTATAACAACCGTCAGTGTCTATTATTGATTATTATCGTCATTTAAATAAATGTATTTGTCAGAGCGTAATTGAGAAATAACCTCTGGTACCAAACCAATTAGACGATCAAAGCTATTAGTGCTTGCACTACCTTTGATATTGAACAATTCAATACGTTCACCTTTAATAACTAAAATAGCAGTTGGTTCCATTTTGGCACCGCCGCCACCGCCACCACATTCGTGTTGTTTAGAATCACTGTGGTGGGTACCTGTACCAAAACCAAAGGTTACATCTACGAATGGCACCAATGTAGCATCGCCGATTGTTACAGCTTCGCCTACAACGGACTCAACCTTAATCATATTTTTAAATTTCTCAAATAGAGTTTCCAAGTTTTCTTTTACATTATTGCTATCCATAGTGTACCTCCACTAACTATAGTATATGTAATTCTAGTGTCCTCGCTAGAATTGATACTGTTATTATATCGTAAATTAATTAATCCTGCACCTGTAACTTCTTCTCTTGTAATCGTGCCGCTCGTCTTTCCTTTTGTTTCGTCCACAACACATGAATGACATCACTTAATAATGCACGTACCGGTTGTGAAAGTGCGAAACGAGTGCCATACCAAGCAAGAACTCCAAGAATAATACGTCCCTTAATATGACCACTGCCTTCGGCATGGAATTTCGCATATTCCAGCTCAATATCATCTATTTTTTCAGGCCAAATCGCATAAATAGCGCTAGCCAACATTCCTGTGCGGAACGGATCACCTAAGCCAAATCGGCCTTCAACAAACATATCCCGTGGTTTGGAATGTAAATAGGATCGTTTACCTATGAGCATCAATTGTTCCCACAAGGCCACATTCTTCACATGCTTAGCCCACCAAAACTTGTCGATACTAGATTTTGGTGCCTCTGTACTACTAGCCTTAACATCATCTGCGCCCTTGGCACTTTCACCAGATTGTGTATCATCAGTTTTCGCTTCGTCCACTGGGACTTCACGCATTACAGTTTCACCATGTTCATCGGTTTTATAAACCGTGTCCTGAACCTTGCCCTCTTTATCAAAGGTTACCTTTTCTACTACGGGTTCCTTAACGGTTTTCTCCGTTCCAGTGTCAGACCTTTCATCAGTTTCATTCGTATGGTCTGTACCACCAACACCAGGTTCTGTAGCTTTGGCCTCGGATTTTACAGCATCCATTTCTTCCTCTGCCATAGATGCATTAAACTCTTGTTCTACCCGATGATTGAGCCAATCCTCATAGTCACGAATAGGGCCAATTCGTTGTTTTCCTAACAAATATACTTGTTTAAATAGTGGCTTGCCTTCTAAATATGCTAAATGCACAGACAGGACACGCCATAACCAGTTAACTTTAACTTCACCTTTATAAGGACTCCGCCCATTCACTTCAATAGCATAGGTTATAGGAGTCAATAATATAATGAGTATAATCGCAACTAGTAGAATCAATATAACGAGGGCAGCTATAGCAATACCGCTCATTACCGCACCTCCTTAGCTTTCAATACCCTTACGAGCCATAACACCTTGCATATAATAATGTTTGACTTCCTTCATTTCCGTTACTAGATCTGCTGCATCCAACAACTCCTGTGGGGCCCCACGGCCTGTAAAGACTAATTCTGTTTCAGGATTACGCGTATCTAACAAGGCCTGTGTTTTCTCCCAACTAATGAGTTCAAAGAATAATGCCATATTATATTCATCAAGGATAACTAAATCATAATCCCCAGATTGAATAGCCTCTAGTGCATGGTCATAACCTTTTTCAATGAGCGCTACATAATCCTTAGGGGGATTGCCCGCTTCAAATACGACTACTTCATCACCCCAACGAGCTAACTCATCTGGACTTTTCATACCTTTTTTAATAATGAAAAATGGTTTCCCCACCGTTTCCAGTGTCAAGTTTTCTATATTAGGTAACACATTGTGTTCACTATATACTTTAGACTTCATAAATTGCAAGAATAAAACCTTTTTGCCCGCCCCAATAGCGCGAATGGCTAAACCGATGGCCGCCGTTGTTTTACCCTTACCTTCTCCTGTATAAACTTGTACATAGGCTTTCATAATGATACCTCCGTTCATATACCTCTCATATACCTCTATTTTACATCATAATAGTAGAAAACGTATACTATTTTATTATCATTCTATGTTATATCTAATAC
>SAAC01000086.1 GCA_009929605.1 Negativicutes bacterium | reverse complement strand
GGTTGTACATTTGCGTACCTTTTTAATATGTTATCTTTTCAAAATCTTTACACATATATGGTATAATAAAGATTAATCTTTATGATATAAGTTATCAATTATTTCTTCTAAATGAGAGAAGGCGATAGTATGAATATATACTTTTTAAACCATAGTGGTTTTATGCTTGATGATGGTATTCGTTGCTACGTATTTGATTATTTTAAAGATCCTGAAAAACGTGTGGATGCAATGGTGGCAGCGGGGCGTGAGATGTGGTTTTTTGTAACGCATACGCATGGGGATCACTATAATCCAGCTATATTGAATTTTAACCAATCAACGACGAGATATATTTTCCACAAGGATGTGGCTGTGGTCCGTGATTTGACGGCACGCGCTGTGGCCCAGAACCAGTCTGAAATGGTAAATCAAACTGCCGACACTGACAATAGAACGCGTATTAATGAAGAACTTCTAACAGCTATGCTCCCAGGCGAAACTGTAACCATCGAAGATACTGAAATCACGATGTTCGGCAGCACTGATGAAGGTGGCTCTTTCCTTGTAAAAACACCACGTGATACTTTCTTCCACGCTGGCGATTTGAACTGGTGGCACTGGCTCGGTGATACACCAGAAAATATTCGTGAAGCCAAAGACATGGCATGGCGTGAGCTTTCACCATTACAGGGCGTAACAGTAGATATCGGGATGTTCCCGGTAGATAATCGTCTAGAAGACGCGATGGAATGGGGCGTTATTGAGTTCTTGCGCCGCATGACAGTGACAAGAGCGGTGATTCCTATGCATTTAAATGGACCCCGATGGAAACCATCCTTGTATTTCAAGGCCTTGTTCCCAGATGTACCTATATTGAATCCTTCGAGTGAAGGGGAAGAGTTTTTGAATGTTTAAAACTAAACCGATGGCTACGTTACTGCTAGCGGTAATGACCATTATATTTTTAATTTCATATCCTCAACGACACGATGTGTGGTGGGCATTTGTGATGCATATCAGCGGTGCCGGCATGATTGGTGGCTTAGCCGATTGGTATGCTGTAACCGCACTGTTTTCAAAGCCTCTTGGCATAGGGTATAAAACGGCAATTTTGCCTCGCAGTAAGGATCGTCTTGTTCAGATGGGACGAACTATGCTCAGTGAGGAATTATTGCGGGTACCACAGATGTACTATGCGATCAAGCGCGAAAAGGTGATGGTTCGCATCATCGAGTACGCTATGAGCGATAAAGGACAGTCTCAGATTCGCCATATGCTCCAAGGCGTGGGTAAACAGGTGTTGTCTCATATGGACATCGAGCCAATGCGTAAGGAGATTAACAAAGCCATTTACAAGGGCAGTACGGACTGGAAAATGACACCTCTTGTAATTTTGTTCGGTCGTTGTATGCTTGAACGTCATACGGCATCTGTGTTTTGGTTCTATTTCAATAGAACCTGTCAGCACGTTATCGGATCTGATGCGGTGTACCCATATCTCTATCGTGTGATGGTAGCGATTATGAAGCGGTACACGAAAAATTCATTCTTCCGCGAATTGGCCATCGCCTTTGGTGGTGAAGGTTTGGCACCGGAACATTTGGTGGATACGGTGCAATCCAAGGCGGTGAAATTCCTTCGTGAAAATGAGTCCATCGACTCCGCGTTGGGGCGCTATGTGTGGGGGCAGGCGATTTTGTTCTTTAATCGCCTAGAGACAAATAAGGAGTGGCAGGACTTTATTGAGCATCATAAAAATAAATGGATTCGGACAGCTCTTGAGGAGTGGGAAGGTAAACTCATTGACGGTAAACATGTTGATTGGGATATGCTCTTTGATATGTTGATACAAAAAGCGCAATTATTGGGGCGAGATATCCTCGATAATCCTGAAAAACAGGCGCCTTTTGAACGATTTTTCTTACTTCGTTCAATTCCGTTATTGCAAAAATTGAACCCCCTCATTGATAAGGTGGTAGGTTCTGAATTATCTCGTTACTCTGCAGACGAAATGACAAATATCGTACGTGGAAAAATGTATTATGACCTTCAAATGGTGCGTATCAACGGCTCTCTCGTGGGCGCTGTGCTAGGTGGACTCTTTTATGGTGCCACCCTCTTCATTAAGGGGGTGATGCTATGAGTCCAGATAAAAAATACGATTACGATATGGCGCACAAACATTTGCATCGCCACCATAATTTGCCGTGGTACGACGTGGTGGGGCGCTTTCACAAGAGTACCTACCGTCAACGGGCGAATGGCATTTTGACAGTCACTGCTATTTTATATGTTTTTGTATTTATTGCACAATTTTTCTACGATGGTGAAAGCTGGTTTCAACCGCTGTACTGGTGCGTACAATCGGCCCTCATCGGCAGTGTGGCGGACTGGTTCGCGGTGACCGCATTATTCCGTAAACCTTTAGGTATTACGTATCATACGGAATTGATCCCTCGTAACAAGGAACGCCTTATCGATGGTGTTATCAAGTTGGTGGAAACGAAAATGCTCACCAAAGACCGTTGTCGTATACTCTTGGAGAATGTAAAGTTTGTACCCCTCATTGAGAATTTTATGCTTTCTGCGGAAGGGCAACGGGTGGTTCGTCTCGTCTTACATCAAGGCTTACACTTGTTGTGGGGGACTAGAACACCAGCGGAATGGTCAAACTGGGGTGCTGATCGCATCCGCCAATTCCTGGGAAAACATTCCTTAGTACCAGCGCTCAAGCATGTGCTGCTTGATTTATGTGAAAAGAATAAATATGAAAACATGGTCGTTCAAGTGCTAGAAGTAGTGCAAGAACGTATCAATCATCCAGCCATGGTCACGTGGCTCACCGCTGTTGTGGCGGAGGAAGTACATCTTAAGAAACGTCGTAGTTTCTTGTCTGATTTATTTCTATCCGTGTCGGAAGCTACAGATGTTATCAATCATCGCGAATTGGCACAGGCCATCATCAGTGAAGCCTATTTGATGATTGAAGCCTGGAAACAACCGAACAGTCCTGAACGGATTGCTTGGCTTAGTCAATGGGTAAAGCCAGTGCAAGATTTAGAGCAAAACCGTGAGGTTTGTGTGGCTCTGGATAATGCTTGGAGTCGTTGGATTCATGAGCAAGATTGGGAAGAAGTATTATTAAATCACGTATGCCCACATATTGAGGACCTTCTCGTCGCAGGAGATGAACGTGGTGAAACTCCTGCAGAGATTTTTGTAAATATCGCCCTAGAATTGTGGCAAGTATATGGCACAGATCAAGACTTGCGCAATCGTATTGAATATACATTACAAAATATTAGCCAATACTTATTGGAACAAGGTTACGATTTAATCGAAAATATTATTCGACAAGTATTGGAAGGATTGAGCACTGAAAAGTTCATCTACTTTATTGAATCCAAAGTAGAAGATGACCTCAGCTGGATTCGTATCAACGGTGCCATCGTTGGTGCCACATGTGGATTGCTGACATGGACATTCTTGGAATACGTGTATACGCCTTTGGTGGTGCATTTCTTTTAGTATGATGAGCATTTGGTTAGAATGAGTTGGATTCGACCAATAAAATTACATAATGTATCTAATTGAGGTTATGAGGGTATTTCTAATTAATGTGCACGACCCACTAAGGTTGTCCTAGTGGACGACTTATACAATAATTTAATACATTGCAACAAAAAACAATCGCCACGGGTATTCGGCGATTGTTTTTATTATATGTATGTAAAATTGTAAGATGATAAAATTCAGTGTTACAGTTTGCTAATTCTATTGCGATGGCATCAAAATATTCCCTACAAGCACCCCCATTTGAATCAAATACACTGCGAATAGAATACAGATATGTAACGAAGCGATATTAGGAAAGTTGCGCTGTATTACGCAACAATTCCAAGTCTTGAATCATTTGCAAATCGTCTTGTGGTGAGCGTCCATCTGTTGTGAGATAACCACAAACCATCAAGCCGTTCAAGCCACCTGTGAGGGCATAGGCTTGTAAATCGCGAAGATTTACTTCACGACCGCCAGCAGTACGGATTAATGCTTTAGGCAAAATGAAACGGAATACGGAAAAGGTACGAAGGATTTCCAATGGTGCCAATGCTTTATTATGTTCAAATGGAGTCCCTTTGATGGGATTCAAAATATTGAGTGGCACAGAATCCACACTGAGGCGTTTTAATTCAAAGGCCATTTCTACACGTTGTTCCAATGTTTCGTTTAAACCAAGGATCCCACCGGAGCACACACGAATGCCTGCCTTTTTCGCATTGGAAATGGTAGACATTTTATCTTGGTAATTGTGAGTGCTACAAATATTTTTGAAATGGCTTGGCGCCGTTTCGATATTGGAATGGTAACGTGTGACGCCGATTTCTTTCAATTTAACAGCTTGATCATAGGTTAATAAACCTAGAGAACAGCAAATTTCAAGACCGATTTCTTCACGGATTTTCTTCAATACACGAATGATTTGATCGAATTCGTTTGGATTACTAGTATTACGACCAGATGTTACGATGGAAAAACGGATAGCACCGGCCTCTTTTGCTTTACGTGCAGCGTTGAGGATACTTTCATCATCCATAAATGGATATTCCTGAACACCTGTATCATGATGCGCGGATTGGGCACAGAATTTACAGTTTTCTGGACATTTACCAGAACGTGCGTTAACAATAGCACAAAGATCTACGGTGTTATCGTTGAATTGTTGCTTAATTTTGTCTGCCATAGCGAGGAGAATCATAGTGTCCTCGTCAGATGTATGAATTAATTCAATCGCTTCGTCTGGCGTGATTTCGCCACCGTTTAACACGCGATTCGCATAGGTCAAAATTTTTTCGTAGGATGTTCCCACATGAGATTGTGTTTCCATTGCAACTTGAGCCATCATAACCCTCCTGGTGGTTATCTAATTCATGATTCCATTGGTGAAAGCCACAAAACAGATAGTCAATCTATGGTATATAATTCTGTCGTGGTTAACAAATAATTATCTGATGAAGTCATTATAAAACGGATAATTATTCTAGTCAACTCAAAAAATATATAAAGTTAACAAATGATATGGTTAACAATTAAATGGTTAAATTATTTTATGATTTATACCCAAATTCATTAGCATATATACTGCATTATTTGATATTATATATAGTGTAAACGTATACTCAGTTGGTTTTCATTCGGATCGACACATTGCCGCAACATAAATTGCTTCAATAACC
>SAAC01000085.1 GCA_009929605.1 Negativicutes bacterium | reverse complement strand
AAGTTCTACATTACCTACGCGTTGACTCAAATCATCAGAACCAGGATGATCCGTTTCAAGGGATTGTAAAATCACCTCAGCCCGTTTTAATACACTTTGCGGTAAACCAGCCAGTTTTGCTACATGGATACCATAACTACGATCGGCACCACCGCGAATAATACGTCGAAGGAATGCTACGTCCTTGCCCTTTTCCTTAACGGCTACCGTATAGTTTTTCAACTTAGGATAGGTTTCCTCTAATGGGATGAGTTCATGATAATGCGTAGCAAATAATGTTTTTGCATGAATATGTTTACAAATATGCTCCACCACGGCTTGAGCAATACTCAAACCATCAAAGGTGCTCGTGCCACGACCGATCTCATCAAGGATGACAAGACTATTGGATGTAGCATTTTCAAGAATGTACGCAACTTCCTTCATTTCTACCATGAATGTACTTTGACCAGTGGAGATATCATCACTAGCGCCTACACGGGTAAATACACGGTCTACAGGGGAAATACTAGCCTCTCTAGCAGGAATGAACGAACCAATTTGTGCCATTACCATCAAGATAGCTGCTTGTCGCATATACGTAGATTTACCAGCCATATTCGGCCCCGTAATGAGTAAGAATTCCTCTTCATCATGATTTAACATGATATCATTCGGAACGAATACCTCACGTTTTAGGAATTTTTCAATCACCGGATGGCGACCGTCACGAATGTTGATTTGCCCATTCATCACGATAGTAGGACAAATATAGTTTTCCTCATATCCCACCACCGCTAAGGATGCCAACACATCGAGTTCAGCTAGTGCACGAGCTGTTTCTTGCACATCACGGACCACCTGTTTCACTTGCATACGCAAATCTTGATATAATTGTTGCTCTAAGGCTACAATTTTTTCCTTCGCACTAAGGATTTTAATTTCAAATTCTTTTAGTTCAGGCGTAATATAGCGCTCTGCATTCGCCAACGTTTGTTTACGAATAAAATACGCTGGCACTTGTGCCGCGTTCGCATGAGTCACTTCAAAATAATAACCAAATACCTTGTTATAACCAGTTTTTAATTTGATACCTGTGGCGTCTTTTACTTCGCTTTCTAGACGTTCTAACCACTCCTGGCTATTAGTTGCTAAGGAACGAAGTTCATCAAGTTCAGCGTTATAGCCATCACGAATAACACGACCATCCTTTAATGTCAATGCTGGTTGCTCAGCAATGGCATCTTTCAACAATTCATATAAATCAGTATGACTATGTACATTTTGATTTAATGTTTGTAACGCAATACTTTGGCATTCTGATAAGGTTTTTTTTATATGTGGCAAACACTGCAATGATTCACGCAAGGAAGTAAAATCGCGCGGTGATACGGAACCTGTTTCTATACGGCCAACGATACGTTCAAAATCATAAGTCGTATCGAGGTAAGAACGCAATTGTTCGCGTTCCGCCCCACGACTAATGATTTCTGCAATGGCCGCTTGACGACGTTGAATTTGAGCCACATCTGTTAATGGACTTTCTAGCCATTGCTTTAATAAACGTGCCCCCATTGGTGTCAATGTACGATCGAGGACATCTAATAATGTGCCCTTCGTACCACCATCTCGCAAATTATGGGTGATTTCCAAATGGCGTAGCGATGCGGTATCTAAAATCATGCGATTGCCTACGCTCAATTTATGGACATAGCTGATATGAGACGTTTCCGTTTTGATTACGTCATGCAAATACGTCAGCATGTAGCCTAATGCTTCCAATACGTCCTCTTCCATGAGGCCCATATCGGAAAAATGTTTCGCCCCTAAATCGCTCAATTCACGATTCGTTTCATGAGCCGTATAGGGTGAAAGCACCAAATTAGAGAATTGATTATCTACAAAGTCCTGAACATCTTGAGGCAAACTTACTTCTTTAGCCAAAATGATTTCCGCAGGTCGATACATGGCTAAGGCATCAAAGATATCTGTGCGTTTTTCGTTTGGCAAAATACGGTCCCAAATGACTTCGCCAGTAGATACATCACAGAATACCAGAATCCACGCATCTTTAACGACATAAAACAATGATAGGAAGTTATTGCTTCGCGCATCATTACCATTTTCAGTCATCACCGTACCTGGTGTAATAACCTTGATAACATCACGCTTTACTATCCCTTTCACAGCACGAGGATTTTCTAGTTGTTCACAAATCGCTACTTTGTAACCTTTTTTTACAAGTGTTTCGATGTAACTTTCTGCTGCATGGAATGGAACACCGCACATCGGTGTTTTTTCCTCATCCCCTGTAGGACGTCCAGTAAGCGTAATATTTAATTCACGAGATGCAGTGATGGCATCTTCGTTGAACATTTCATAAAAATCCCCAAGACGAAAGAATAATAGCTCCTCTGGATGACGAGATTTTATGTCCATATATTGTTCCATCATCGGTGTTAGCTTTTTACTCATTTTTCTTTCGCCTCCTAAACACAAATAATGAAGAACTACAAGGCATGCCTCATAGTTCTTAAATGACAAAAATATATTTACATACTGACACGCAGTATATCATTAGACTTCTATTGATATATTTTACCATATTTATCGATATATAACTAGATTTACTGCAATATATTGTATGGAATATAGTCATTATTTCTGCACAACTTTCAATAGACAATTATACTATCAAAATGTATATTGAAAGAGTAAGTTGTATCATTTTTATTTCTACTTTTTATCTGGGAGGTATTGTATGAGTGTACAAACTGAACCAAGAAAGAACTCAGGAATTCTTGCCTTTATTGAACGCATAGGTAATAAGATTCCGGACATTACTATTTTATTTATTGATGCATTTTTGATTGTATGTGTGATTTCCGCTATACTTTCAACAATGACGTTTGACTAGGTCAATCCGGCTACGGGTAAACCATTGACTGTAATCAATATGTTAAGTGCACAGTCATTAGTTACCTTAATGAGTAAAATGGTAACTAATTATTCAGGATTCCCACCTTTGGGCATGGTAATTGTTGCCACACTTGGCGTTGCTATTGCAGACGGATCTGGTTATTTGAATATGGCCCTCAAAAAATTGCTAAAATGTATTAGCAAACTATTACTATGCATTCATTGCTACATTCTTTGTTATTCCAGCATGTTGGTATGTAACAGATAAAATTGTAGAACCATGGCTCTGGAATATGTATCCACTAGATGAAAATCTAGAAATTGAAAATGATGTAAATACTGAAATTTTTTCTCGTGAAAATAAAGCCTTTTACTTTGCCTCTTTTGTTTTATTACTCATGACTGTAGGTTTGGTATTAGCCTTATTACCAGAAGATAGCTTATTACGTGCCCCAGATGGCACATTGGCAAGTTTTAAAGCCCCAATTATGCAAAGTATCGTCGCATTAATCTTCATCTTTACTGGCGGTGTTGGTGTTGTATATGGCGTGGCATCTGGCAAATTCAAATCGCCAAAAGACTTCACTAAATCCATGGAAGATATGACCCATACACTTGTTCAATTAGTTGTATTTTATTTCTTTGCTGCTCAATTTTTATATGCTTTCAATGCCTCTCAAATCGGTGCTCTTCTCGCTGTATCTGGCGCAGAATTCTTACGTTCCTTGGCATTACCACCTCAATTAACAATCTTCGGTATCATCTTCTTTGTTGCCTTGCTTAACTTAATCATTACTTCTGCGTCTGCAAAATAGGCTATTCTTACTCCAATCTTCATACCAATGCTCATGGGTGTTGGTATTTCACCAGAATTAACACAAGCCTCCTTCCGTATCTCTGACAACGCCGTAAACGTAGTAACCCCAATGTTTGCATTCTATCCATTGATTATTACATACTGTCAAAAATATGTGAAAGAAAGCGGTATCGGCACATTGAGTTCCATGATGTTACCATACACTGTTGCACTATTAATCGTATTAACAGTAGTACTTTACGGTATGTGGTTCCTTGATATCCCATTGGGATTACAAGCCGATTATTTATACCCACGTCCATAATGTAACGTGTTTTACATTTTATATCCTGTTTTATTGTATCCTATTTTTGTTATATGAGATTCGCTATTGTGAAAGCTTTCATATAACAAAAATTTTACTTGAGGAGGTTCTATGAGTTTTCCTTTTGAACAAGAACTAACAGAACGATTTTTACGATATGTAGCCATTACGAGTCAAAGTGATGCATCCGCAGGTGTTGTTCCAAGTACACCTGGTCAATGGGATATGGCCAAAACCTTACAATCTGAATTGTCTAATCTTGGACTAGTTGATATAGAACTCAGTGAATACTGTGTATTAACAGCTAAACTACCTAGCAATACGGATAAACAATTACCAGCTATTGGATTCTGTGCTCATCTAGATACTGTTGATGTCAATCTAAATCCAAACATAACTGCTCAACTAGTACATTATACAGGCGGTGATATATGCCTAAATGAAGCGGATCAAATCTATATTCGTTTAGCAGAACATCCTGAACTCGAAGCCTATATCAACGATGATATTTTTGTTAGTGATGGTCATTCTGTTTTAGGTGCTGATGATAAAGCCAGCGTAGCCTCTATCATGACTGCCCTACATTATTTACAACAACATCCTGATGTACAACATGGTGATATTCATGTAGCCTTTGTACCCGACGAAGAAATTGGCTTGGTCGGTGCCAAACACATGAACTTTGAGAAATTTCCTGTAGATTTTGCCTATACATTAGATTGTTGTGGCATAACTTCCATTCGAATGCTGAGTTCTTACCAATAAAATCATTTGTGAAATCATGTGAAATGATTTTAACCATTATCGATTTGGTAACAAAACAAACAAAATAGTATATCGTATAACTTAAAATCGAGTAGGAGGCTACCCATTAGTTGAATAGCCGACCTCTCACACCACCGATGCGTTCAAATTCTTTATCGAATGCATCGAGATATAGATTCGCTAATATCGGAGATAGGTTCCCACCTTGTGGTGTCCCTTCTGTAGTCTTAACAAATCTATTGTTGTCCATCAATCCACTTCTTAGAAACTTCTTAATCAGTTGAATCACTCGCTTATCTTTCACATGCACTCGTACCATGTTAAGCAACATGTGTTGGTTCATGGTGTCGAAGTATTTCGACAAATCGAGTGAGACCGCATAGGTATAACCTTCCTCAGCGTACTGTTGTACCCGCTTAACGGCTTGTTGTGCGCTTCGGTTCGGTCTGTACCCATAA
>SAAC01000084.1 GCA_009929605.1 Negativicutes bacterium | reverse complement strand
GTTAGTGCCTTAGTACTAGTAGCCTCCATTTTTGTAGTGGGTCTTGAACCAGTGGCGGTTACTTTAATCAGTTTATATGTG
Source organism: Negativicutes bacterium (assembly GCA_009929605.1). Classification (GTDB taxonomy): domain Bacteria; phylum Bacillota; class Negativicutes; order Veillonellales; family Veillonellaceae; genus Veillonella; species Veillonella absiana. The sequence continues at coordinate 5,168 of SAAC01000084.1, read as the reverse complement.
TATACATTGGTTACGAATAAAATTGTAACTGGTTTTAATCAACGTAAGGTAGCTTTTATTATTACGACTAAAACAAATGCTATTTGTGAAATGATACTCAATGATTTGGGGCGTGGTGCCACTATTTTGAATAGTGTAGGGGCTTATACCCGTGCACCTCGAGACACAGTGATGATTGCTATTAGTTTGATGCAGGTTAATCGTTTGAAAGAAGCCGTTGATAAAGTAGACCCATCTGCATTTATGCTCATCACTGATGCGGCAGAGGTTATTGGTCAAGGGTTCACAAAACCTATTAACCCAACAAATGTAGAGGGAAAATTAGCGGAGGAATATGAAAAATCATTACATGATACCCGCGACTCTGAAATGAGTTCAAAATAATTTATTGAAAAGGCTAGCTTTCACAATGAAAGTTAGCCTTTTTTTAGGGAAAAATAATTTGATATATAGTATAATGAATTAAATATACTTTAAATATACTTTCATAGGAGGAGACTATGGCTCATACATTAGCAGGCACACCTGTGCGTGAAGAAGATTTAATTGAAGTACAAGTTCTTGTAGATGCATATTATAACGAAGCGCCGGACGTAACGGACGATAATCAAAAGGTATCATTCGGTACCTCTGGTCATCGTGGTAAATCCATGGATAAAACATTTACGGATTTACACGTAGCAGCTATTACACAAGCTATTTGTGATGGACGTAGCAAATTTGGTGCCACTGGCCCGGTGTTCGTTGGTCAAGATACACATGCCTTATCTCAACCTGCATTGTTAACAGTTCTTGAAGTATTAGCTGGGAATGGTATTGTAGCTGCAGTAGATAGTGAAATGGGATTTGTTCCTACACCGTCTGTGTCTCGTGCAATCATTCGCTATAATGAAACTTATGATGATAAAGCAGATGGCATCATCATTACACCATCTCACAATCCTCCAGATAATGGGGGCATTAAATATAATCCTGTGAATGGTGGTCCTGCGGACACAATGGTGACTAAATGGATTGAAACAAAGGCGAATGAATATCTTCGTAATTATTGCGAAGATGTAAAACGTATTTCTGTAGATAATATTGAACCAGATGCACAATTACCATACGATTATAAAAAGCTATATGTAGAGGAATTGAGCTCTGTCATCAATATGGAAGCTATTCAATTGGCGAATCCTAATGTGCTCGTCAATGCTCTTGGTGGTAGTGGTGGAGCATACTGGAATGCTATCCGTGATTACTACAATTTGAATCTGACTGTAATCAATTCTGAATATGATCCAACATTTAGTTTCATGACCTATGACCATGATGGCGTAGTACGTATGGATTGTTCATCTCAGTACGCGATGGCGGATGTAATCAAGCAAATCGGTGAATACGATTTGGCTGTGGGTAATGACCCGGATTATGATCGGTATGGTGTTGTCACTGGTGATGGTTTATTGCAAGCGAACCATTATATGCTCGCTGCTGCATCGTATTTGTTCACCACTCGTGGTTGGAGTCAAAAAGGCATTGGTAAAACAGCGGTGGTAACACATCTCGTGGACCGCTGGGCAGAGGATAAACAAATCCCTGTATATGAAGTGCCAGTGGGATTTAAATATTTTGCCTCTCTATTATTTGATGGCACTATCGGTATCGGCGGTGAGGAAAGTGCCGGTGCATCCTTCTTGAAAAAGGATGGTACTGTATGGACAACTGATAAGGATGGCATTATCATGGCGTTGCTAGCGATGGAAATCCTGGCGGTAACGGGTAAAAATCCATCTCAACTTTATGAATCTCTTACAGAAACCTATGGTAAACCTGTATTCGGACGTATTGATGCGGCTTGCTCTAAAGAAGCAAAACAAAAATTAAAAAAATTGCAACCTGAGGATATCACCGTGGAAACCCTCGATGGAGATGCTATTATCAATATTCGTACTACATCTTTGTACAAGGATATGCCAATTGATGGCCTTCGCGTGCAAACAGAGCAAGGTTGGTTCGTGGCACGACCATCAGGGACAGAGGACCTTTACAAAATTTATGGTGAAAGCTATAAAGGGGAAAAAGGTTTGGTGGCTTTACTTTCCGCAGGGGAAGAACTCGTATCTAGCGTAATTAAAGAGTAGTAAACATGCGGTGTATCGAGATGATTCTATTTTACCGATACACTGCACTGTGATATAATATTTTATTATGGTTGCGTGAGAAACAACCGCTAATTATGTAGTTGGAAAAAGGTGAGAATTATGAAATTAGTCATTACCGTTGTAGGTGTAGACCGCGTGGGGATTATTGCGGGCGTTAGTAACGTTCTAGCCGATAATAATGTAAATATTTTGTCCATCAATCAAACGATTATGGATGGTTTTTTCAATATGATTATGATGTGCGAAACGCCAGAGGATGCAAAAAATACTTTGGATGTAGTGCAAGGTGCCTTGAATGAATTGGGCGAAAAGCTAGGCGTTGAAATTCGAGCACAACATGCTGATATTTTCCTTAGCATGCACCGCATATAGGTAGGTGGAATTATGTTATCTATTGAAAATATTTTAGAAACGAATAGCATGATCCATAAAAACCGCTTGGATGTGCGTACTATTACCATGGGGATTAGCCTCTTGGAATGTGCCTCCAGTGATGGTAAACAATTATGCGACCGCATTTATGACCGCATTACAAAAGAAGCGGAACATCTAGTATCTACTGGTGAAGATATCGAACGTGAGCTTGGTATTCCAATCATTAATAAACGTATTTCTGTTACACCTATTTCCTTGGTGGCAGGCGGTACTAATTTGACAAGCTATGTATCTATTGCAGAGGCGTTGGATCGTGCTGCAAAAACAGTGGGCGTTAATTTTATTGGCGGTTTTAGTGCGCTTGTGACAAAAGGGATGACTAAGGCTGACCGTATCTTGATCGATTCTATCCCAGAAGCATTGGCTACGACGGATATCGTATGTAGTTCTGTAGGTGTAGGCTCCACTAAAACTGGTATCAACATGGATGCTGTACGCGATATGGGTATCATCGTTAAGAAAACCGCAGAATTAACAAAAGATAATGATGCGTTGGGGTGTGCTAAACTCGTTATTTTCTGTAATCCTGTAGAAGATAATCCGTTCATGGCGGGGGCGTTCTTCGGTGTCACCGAAGGTGACTGTGCTATTAGCGTTGGTGTTTCTGGCCCTGGCGTAGTAAAACATGCGTTGGAAGGCGTTCGCGGTCAATCCTTTGACGTGGTGGCTGAAACTATCAAGAAAACTGCGTTCAAAATTACTCGCGTGGGTCAACTCGTAGCACAAGAAGCATCACGTCGTTTGAATAAACCATTCGGTATCATTGACCTATCCTTGGCTCCAACACCTGCAGTAGGTGACTCCGTTGCCCACGTATTAGAAGAAATGGGGATTTCCTCTTGTGGCGCTCATGGCACAACGGCTGCGTTGGCATTATTAAATGATGCGGTTAAAAAAGGTGGTCTTATGGCATCCTCCCACGTAGGTGGTTTGAGTGGTGCTTTCATCCCTGTATCTGAAGATGCGGGAATGATTGATGCTGTATCTTGTGGCAGTTTGTCTCTTGATAAATTAGAAGCTATGACATGCGTATGCTCCGTAGGTCTTGATATGATTGCTATCCCTGGGGATACAACAGCTGACACAATCTCTGCTATCATTGCTGATGAATCTGCTATTGGTATGATCAATAATAAAACGACTGCTGTTCGTGTGATTCCTGTTCCAGGAAAAACAGTAGGCGAAATGGTAGAATTCGGTGGTTTGCTTGGGTATGCCCCAATCATTGAAGTTAGTCCTTACAGTGCGGCTGAATTCATTGCTCGTGGTGGTCGTATCCCCGCCCCAATTCGTAGCTTAACAAACTAATCTTGTAAGACCTAACCCTCATGGGGGCTAGGTCTTTACATACGTTGTAACATATGGCACAGGAGGTGCTCTTATGATGATATACGTATGGGCCTTTGTTGTGGCCTTAATCATTACGTATGCATTAACACCGGTGGTGAGACACTTTGCCATCAGAATCGGGGCGATTGATAAACCTGATGCACGTAAGGTGCATAAAGGAACTATTCCCCGTCTCGGTGGACTAGCTATTTTCCTCGGTTACGTCGGGTCGGTATTATTCAATGTACCACACGATCACTCCGTGTTTGGCCTCATGCTAGGTACTGTCATCCTCGTTCTCGTTGGTATTTGGGATGACATTAAACAAATTGAAGCAAAAACAAAATTGATGGGGCAAATCATTGCCGCTGCTGTCTTGGTGGCGTATGGCATTCGTGTGGACTTCATCGAATTGCCGTTTATCGGTATGATTTATCTTAAATTCTGGTCGGTGCCGTTGACAATCTTTTGGATTGTAGGCTTTACGAATATTGTAAACCTTATCGATGGTCTTGATGGTCTCGCCGCAGGGATTTCATTTATCGCCTGCATCGCCTTGGCCGTTATGACATTACAGCTTGGACAAGTGGAACTAGCTTGTATCGCCTTGGCTTTGGCTGGTGCTACAGTTGGTTTCCTTCGGTATAACTTTAACCCGGCAAAAATTTTCATGGGTGATACAGGCAGTATGCTCCTAGGCTATACATTGGCAGCTATTTCTGTAATGGGTACTGTAAAAACAGCTGCCGCTATTGCCCTTGTGGTTCCAGCTATCGTATTGGGGTTACCAATTGTAGATACTTTATTTGCCATTGTGCGCCGCAAAATTAGCGGTCGACCTATCTTTAAACCGGATAAAGGTCATGTGCATCACCGTTTGTTGGCACAAGGTTTGACACAAAAACAAGCAGTGTTGATGATGTACGCTGTGACGGCCTTTCTTGGTGGTGTATCCGTTATCGTCGCAGAGGTAAATATCTGGGTTGGAGCTCTAGTAGTGCTTGTACTCTTTATTTTGAGTATTTTTATTGCTCGGCGTTTGGGTGTTATTGCTAACAATGATGGCATCGAACAACTTGCGGGTGATAGTGACAGCTCTAAACATGGCATTGTAGGTAATGCACGTAACGTTGATGCATCTTACGACAATGATACGACTATTGCATTTGAAAGACATGAATTAAACGAAGCCCTAGGGCAACATGAGGACGAACATAAAGGTTCCTAATAGATTATGAACAAAGTGTTTTTAATAGA
>SAAC01000083.1 GCA_009929605.1 Negativicutes bacterium | reverse complement strand
AAAGTATTTTTATATCTACTATATATGGATATTTAAAAAATCATTATTTCCATATGTTGTGAAAAATGAATTATTTAGGAAAAATCTAGATAAAACCACGGTTTTTCATTGACAGAAACGGTTGTAACAACTATAATTATGCTGTTATGGTATAAGTAAAACAAAAACATTAACGAGGAGGTGTTTTACTAATGAAACGTACTTACCAACCAAATACTCTTTGGAGAAAACGTACCCATGGTTTCCGTGAACGCATGAAAACTATCGGTGGCCGTCTCGTTTTGAAAAAAAGACGTGCAAAAGGCAGAAAAAAATTATCTGCATAATATAATAGCTTTTAGGCAGGAGAAAAAACTTGGCGCTGCTGCCAAGTTTTTCTATTCTTAGGACTTAGGAATGATAGTATGGGTAGCAATAGCTTAGACAAAGCGAGAAGAATTATACATAACAATGAATATCGCCTTGTGTATAAGCATGGCAAATTTGAAGTAGGTCGTATGTGTGTACTGTATCGGATGCCTGTTGCTAAACAGCCTACACGTATTGGTTTCGTTACGGGAAAAAAGGTTGGTTGTGCTGTTGAGCGCAATCGAGCTCGCCGGTTAATGAAAGAGGTTTATCGCCTTCATCAACACGAAATTCGTGAAGGGTATCATATTGTCATTGTTGGACGTGGCCCTTTGAAAAATGCTACCTATGAACGAGCTGAAAAAGAAATCATGTATTTACTCTGCAAGAGTAAGTTGTTGATTAATTAATGCGCTTTCACAAAGAGGTAGAATGATGTCATATGTCATTTCTAAACTATTGACGGGACTAATCAAATTTTATCAGATTGCCATTTCCCCATTAAAACCTGGATGTTGCCGATTTTATCCTACGTGTTCAGCGTATACTCTGCAAGCTATTCAAAAATATGGACCTTTTAAAGGTAGTTGGCTCGGAATCAAACGGATTTTAAAATGTCATCCTTTCCACCCTGGTGGATATGACCCCGTTCCGTAATCAACACAGTTTTGGAAATACCGAAGTATCTGTATGGACGAAATTTAGACCATACCATAACCTAGTATAGATACGTAAAGGATCCACATTTTGGTTTGCATCGAACAGGAGAATCAAATTGGAAATTTTTCAAGTACTCGTTGATTTTATGCGTGAAAGTCTCGCGTATTGCTATCAATTGACTCAAATGGCAGGCTTTCCTAGCTATGGTGTAGCGATCATCGTATTGACGATCCTAATCAAAGCTATTTTGGCGCCACTGACTGTGAAACAAATCAAATCCATGAAAGGTATGCAAGAATTGCAACCTCGCATGAAAGCCATTCAAGACAAGTACAAAAATGATCCACAAAAAGTACAACAAGAAATGGCTACGCTTTATAAAGAAATGGGTATTAATCCATTATCTGGGTGTTTACCATTATTGGTACAAATGCCATTCTTGATTGCTATTTACTGGGCATTGCAAGGATATCCATACGATCCGGCTTATGAAAGCTTCTTATGGTTACCAAGCCTTGGCGAAGCCGATCCTCTTTATATTTTGCCAGTATTAAGTGCGATTTCCACTTATATCATGTCAAAACAAACTAGTGCAGGTGCTACTGGTGCCGCTGCTAGTCAACAAAAGATGATGGCTATTTTTATGCCTCTATTCATTGGTTATATCAGTTTGACCTTCCCAAGTGGTCTTGTTATTTACTGGGTAGTGTCCAACGTATTCCAATTAGTTCAACAACACTTTATTTATAAAAGTTTGGACGAAAAGAAGGGGGCTTAATAGATGGAATTTATAGATGTATCTGCAAAAACCATTGAAGATGCCATCGTTCAAGGTGTGGCGCAATTAAATTCTGAAGGTCGCGAATTAGCGGAAACAGAAGTAATTACGCAACCATCTGGTGGTTTCTTAGGTATTGGTCGTAAACCGGCTGTAGTTCGTTTATATTTCACAACTATGGCTGCTGAGGCGTCACAAGAGGAAATAGCAGAGGCTGTAATTCAGTCTAATGCTGTGGAATCTCAACCAACTGCTTCTATTGATGAATCTGCTACAGTTGTTGTTGAAAGCAACGCATCTGTTGATGCTGATCAAGCTGCTGATTCTGAAGAAGCATTCGATGAAGAAGCTCCAAAAGCGAAACGTTCCCGTGAAGTGAGCAAAGAAGACCAAGCTGAGATTGCTGAAAAAGGCAAACAATTCTTGGAAGATATGTTCAAACAAATGGGTTTAACTGTATTCATCGAAAAAATGACTACACCAGACAAAATTACCTTCCAAGTTCATGGTGATGAGTTAGGTATTTTGATTGGTAAACATGGTCAAACTTTAGATGCTATCCAATATTTAACAAATTTGGTGGCTAATAAAGAAGTGGCTGGTCATTGCCACGTTGTAGTAGATGTGGAAAATTACCGTTCTCGCCGTGAAGAAACATTAGTGAACTTGGCGAAACGTTTGGCTAGCAAAGTAAGACGCAATCGTCAAAAGGTTTCTTTGGAACCTATGAATGCGTTTGAACGTAAAATCATTCACACTGCATTACAGGGTGAAAGAAATATTGTGACTGATAGTGAAGGTGTTGAACCATATCGTCACGTTGTTATTTCCTATAAACGCTAATTTGCTAGTTATACGCTAAATTTTAGTTTAATAGCTAAAATATATTGATATAATAGCAAATACCACGCATTGTGTGGAGCAGTGTTTATAAATAACACGCATGAATGTGAGCCCGATCTTCGGATCGGGTTCTCTTTTTATACGATGGAATTTAACGGCTCATCCGAGATTTTAATTTACTATATGTATTTTGGTGTATGGCGCTATTTCGCTGTACGCTCGTGATATACTAGTAATAGATATATTTTTTTAGATATAAGGTAATTATCATAATGTAATCCTGCTGAGCAGGATCAAGAGGTAATGATGTATATAGATGATACAATCGCCGCCATCGCAACGCCGCCGGGCATTGGGGGTGTCGGTATAATCCGGGTCAGTGGGAAACAGGCTTTCACCATTGTGGATTCAATTTTTGAAAGTTCCGGTTCATTACCATTAATGGACCGTCCGAATAAAACTGTACAATATGGCCACATTGTGGACCCAAGTACGAAAAAAACATTGGATGAGGTTATTTTGCTGTTGATGCAAGGACCTCATTCCTATACAGCTGAGGATGTGGTGGAAATTCAATGCCATGGTGGCATCGTGTCCATCCGTTCTATTTTATCTTTGTTGTTGGCACATGATGTGCGTCTCGCAGAGGCCGGAGAATTTACAAAACGGGCCTTTTTGAATGGTCGTATCGATTTGACCCAAGCAGAGGCCATTATCGATATTATCGACGCTAAAACAGAGGATTCTTTGACTCTAGCCGTATCTCAATTAGATGGTACAGTATCCAATTTTGTGAAAGATTTGCGAGAGCAACTCATCGCCATGATTGCTCATTTAGAGGTAACTATCGATTATCCAGAAGAGGATATCGAGGAGGTTACGTCTCATGAGGTAGGCGAGCAATTGAAACCTATCGCACAACAAATGGATGAATTGCTTGCTACGGCCCAAAGTGGGCGCCTCATTCGTGACGGTATTCTTGCCGTTATCGTAGGTCGTCCTAATGCGGGTAAATCTAGCTTGATGAATGCATTATTGCGTGAAAATCGCGCTATTGTAACAGATATTCCTGGTACTACACGAGATAGTATCGAGGAATTTATGAATATTGAAGGCATTTCACTTCGCCTCGTAGACACAGCAGGTATTCGTGAAACTGAGGATACCGTAGAGGCCCTTGGCGTAGAAAAGGCGCGTCAATATCTTGATAAAGCGGACATTGTTCTCTGTGTCATCGATGGTTCCACAGAATTGTCCCCAGAGGAAATTGATATATTGAAAAGCACAGCTGGTCGTAATACCATCGTGCTTCTTAATAAATCCGACGTTAATCAAGTTATTACGGTAGCTGATATCGAGGCACATGGGACTTTCACAGCCGTGGAATCCATCAGTGCTGCCCAAGGCGAAGGTACGGTGGTATTGTCAAAATGGGTGAAAGAACTCGTGTATGGCGGCCAAGTGAGTGGAAATCATGATACAATGATAAGTAATGTACGTCATATTTCCCTCATGGAGGATGCGCGCTCTCAAATCCAGCAAGCCCTTGATTCCATCGATAGTGGCATGCCTGTGGATTTTGTGGCGACGGACCTTCGTGGTGCCTGGGAGGCCCTAGGTGAAATCACAGGAGATAGTTTACGGGAATCCATGGTGGATGAACTATTTAGCCGATTCTGTTTGGGTAAGTAGTAAATTTATACATTATAAAGGCGTACTGTAATCGGCCTTTGAAGCTCTGAAATGTGGAAAACCTAGTTTCGGTGCTTTCACAAAAAATAATAATATAAATAAGTATTCAATAAAGGAAATAAGTATGTATACAGTAGATACCTACGATGTCATCGTCATCGGTGGTGGTCATGCGGGTTGTGAAGCTGCGTTGGCGGCGGCGCGCATGGGACATCGCACGTTGATGGCGACCATCAGTTTAGATAATATTGCCCTTATGCCATGCAATCCTGCCGTTGGCGGACCAGGCAAGAGTCATCTCGTTTACGAGATCGATGCGTTGGGTGGGCAAATGGGCATTAACGCGGATGCAACGGCTATCCAAATGCGTATGCTCAACATGGGCAAGGGCCCAGCAGTGCATTCCTTGCGTTGCCAATCCGACAAAATTAAATATCAACATTTGATGAAAGAAACATTAGAAAATACAGATAACCTCAATATTAAACAGATGATGGTAACAGAGCTCAAGGTTGAGGACGGCGAAGTTAAAGGTATTGTAACCGAGCTTGATGAATTCTATGCGGCGAAAGCTGTTATTCTTTGTACGGGTACGTATTTGAAGGGTAAAATCCTCGTAGGCGAACTATCCTATACAGGTGGCCCAAACGGCTTGCGTACAGCAGAAGTATTTTCACAATCTCTCATCGACAATGGAATTGAATTGATGCGTTTTAAAACGGGTACACCAGCCCGTGTTGATAAACGGACGCTCAATTTAGATCATATGGAAGTACAACCTGGAGACCCACATCATCGGGCATTTTCCTTTATGTCCGAATGGATTGATCGTAATGAACAAGTATGTTGGTTGACGTACACAAATGACCATACTCATGAAATTATCAAGGAAAACATATTCCGTGCCCCAATGTATAGCGGTAAAATTGAAGGTGTTGGCCCTCGTTACTGC
>SAAC01000082.1 GCA_009929605.1 Negativicutes bacterium | reverse complement strand
AGTAATTGTTGTTTATTACGTTTGGCGAGTATCGCTACTTGTAATAGAACTAGCTTATTGAACGATATACCCTATTGGTCTGGCGATACTGGCACGGATGTACCGCTATCCATAATATAGGATCTTTGCGGTGCAATATAGATTTCATTGCCTTGCACAGCTACATCATTGAGCAATAATTCAAATGCTTTTGGAGATACATACATTACGCCATTTTTTAATTGGGCAGCAGGCATGTAGTCTTCAGACAAATTGAGATTAATGACATTCAATTTCCCGTTACGCACAATAGTGGCCTCGTTCGGTTTCACCAGCAAATTGCTAATAGAGCCTTCGATGACAGCTGTTTGCGTATCGGCCTGCCAGGACACTTTGTTACCTAGTGCTTCGGCCACTTGACGAAGTGCTACGAGCGGTTGGTCATTAACGTAGATAATTTGCGCTTGCCCTTCCATAGGCATTAATAATTTACCATCAATATTGATATGGTGTTTTGTTGTAACGCTGGCAGGATGCTCTAAGTTACGAGCAGGCAATTGTGGTTCAAATCCGATTGCTGCGTGAACAGGTGCTTGGATACCAGCAAAGCTCGTGATAGCGAGAGCGCCTAACAAGCAAGCTGTTAGAATAGATTGTTTTGGTGCTTTCATGAGTGAAATCCTTTCGATTAGCGATACGCTACGCGTTCAGGTTGCATATCGTGGAAGTGCAAGCGTTCTTTGGCTGTTTTTTCCCAATCTGTACCTGGTTTACCATAGTTTGCAAATGGGTCGATGGATAGACCACCGCGTGGTGTGAATTTGCCCCAAACCTCGATGTACTTAGGATCCATGAGGGCAATTAAATCTTTCATAATGATATTAATGCAGTCCTCGTGGAAGTCGCCGTGGTTGCGGAAACTGAATAAATAGAGTTTCAAGGATTTACTTTCCACCATTTTTTTGTCAGGCACGTAGGAAATGTAAATCGTCGCGAAATCCGGTTGCCCCGTCATTGGACAGAGGCTCGTGAACTCAGGGCAATTGAATTTAACGAAATAGTCGTTGTCCGGATGTTTGTTGTCGAATGCCTCAAGCACTTGTGGTGCGTAGTCCGTTGGATAATCTGTATTGTGGCCCAATGCTGTTACGCCGGCCAATTCTGCTGCTGTTCTGCCGCTGCTCATATGTACCTCTTTCTTGGAACGTATTATAATAGATATATTATTTGCTATTGTGAAAGTTAGATTTTCTCTATAAATTATATCTTAGATAGGGATAAGGGGCAAATGCTGTTCCGCGATTGCTTTGATGAAAGGAGGCTGTAACGTGATTGATCTAACCGGTGTCGATATAATTGGCTGGGCTTGGAAGCTTTTCGGCATGTTGATTTTCTTTGAACCTCATGTACAAAGTTATACGAATACATTATTGGAACTACATACACAGGGCCGAATTCAACAAGAACAGCACAATCAAGAGTTACTGGCTGATGGCAAGGCTCGATGTAATTGGCGTCATTATCTTCAGCTAGTGAGACGGTGTATATCTATTTTTACAACTGCCATAGTCTTTTGGCTGTTACCGGGCATATTTGTGTATTTCCTTGGATATCAGTTACTCTATAAACTTATAGGTACATCTGTTGTGTCGCATCTTTCACCAGACAGTTTTGATATGATTTGGTTTGTTGCCAAGAATTTCGTTAGAGTAGTGCTGGGATTGTTTATCATTCAACTGGTGGGACTCGTCGATATTTCGCATCCGCTAAGAACCTATACGTTTTGGCGTAGTCATATCAAGAACGGAACCATAGAGCGACCTATACTAGAACAATATATAGAGCGTAATCCGAATGGATTCATTAGCTATCTACTCACATGGGTGCTCATTCTCACTAACACCTGGCGAAGCACATGGGGCTATGGGCTTAGCGTAGTTATATATTGTTGGGTGCTATTCCCCTTGAGTAATCCCTTGGTGTCTATGATCGAAGGATTCTTTTTAGGGCTAATAGTATGGCGTGTATGTCGACGATATATGCCAACGACCGGTTCTGTGAAAGTGCAGTGGATTGGCTTGGTGTTGAGCCGAATGATAGGCATCTTGTTACTAATCTTAGGCATGATTTATGTACGGTGAACATGTATAATGGAACATTTGGATGTATGCACAGAACAAATCAACTGGAAAGCCCAACATTTATAAAATAATTTTGTATATACAACAAAATATTTAACCGTTATAAACCCTTGATTATTACGCATTATAGCGATGGTTTTCTTGACAATAAATATCCCAAGTGGTACAGTATGATTATATAAAATAAACAATAGTACATTTGGGGTAAACAAAATACAAAATGTATGTTAACTTTCACAAGATGACATAATCCCCGATGTATGATACAAACGATGACGAGAAAAGTACATGTATAGCGCTGTGCCTAGAGAGTTCTGATGGTGGAAATGAACGATAGACTATATATGGAAGTGCATCTCTGAGTTATTCTCGTGAACCCTATGGGGCTAGCGTGAATCGGGTGGCCCGTTATAGCCAACTGACATATGGGTGTCGGATTATGCAAATAATTGCGCGACTGTGTTGCGTTGATGTTGCCACAACTGAAAATAACTCATTTTGTCAGACTGAGATTTTCACTAGTGCTCTGGTGAAAGTAATCAAGGTGGAACCGCGACTATCGCCCTTGGGATTTTCCTGAGGGCGTTTTTTATTTATGTCATACTAGAATCAAATGCGTATATAGTATAGATATTAGTAGATATCTAGGCATAACAGCAGATTATTGTATTCAACAATACGCATTATGAGCGTTAAGAAAAGAGTGATACCATGGCTATTACAACAAGTTCTACTATCGAATTGATCGGCAACACACCAGTCTATCAATTACCAAATACAAATATTTATGTAAAATTAGAAAAATATAATGTTGGCGGCAGCGTGAAAGACCGCGCTGTGCTTGGTATGCTTCGTGCAGCTAAGGAGAAAGGCCAAATCAAAGACGATAGCATCATCGTAGAGGCTACGAGCGGTAATACAGGCATTGCTCTTGCAATGGTGGGCGCAGTGCTTGGCATTAAAACGGTCATCATCATGCCTGAAAGTATGAGTAAAGAACGTCGAGAATTGATCAAAGCCTACGGGTCTCAACTCATTTTGACACCAAAGGAGACTGGCATGAAAGGTGCGTTAGCGAAGGCTGACGAAATCTTGGCGAATTATCCAAATGCGTTTACGTTGGGCCAATTCGTAAATCCAGCGAACCCTGAAATCCATTATGAAACTACAGCTGTTGAAATCTTGGAACAAGTACCGAATGTCGATGTATTCGTGGCTGGTATCGGCACAGGTGGGACTTTCACAGGCGTGACACGTCATTTGAAAAAGGCTCGTCCGTTCATTCAAGCGGTAGCAGTCGAACCAACTGGTTCCCCGGCGATTTCTCAAGGGCAAGGGGGGCCGCACAAAATCCAAGGTATCGGCGCTGGATTTATTCCAGAGAATTTCGATCGTTCCTTGATGGATGACGTGCAAACCGTGTCCGACGAGGAGGCATTCGCACAAATTCAAACGTTCATGCGTGAAAGTGGCATTTCCATCGGTATTTCCGCAGCGGCTGCTGTGGTGGTGGCAAAACGTATTGCCGCTGAGCGTCCAACACAAAATATCGTTGTCATTGCACCAGATGGGGTTGAAAAATACCTATCCATGCTCGACTTTGACAATGTAGAACATGTAAAATAATCCAATCGATGAAAGTAGGAAGTTATGAAGGAACTTTGGGGTAAGATTAAATATAATATTCAGCGTGTTATGGATTCCGATCCAGCTGCGTCGAATGTGTTCATGGTATTGTGGACCTATCCGCATATTACAGCACTATTCTGGCACTTCTTTGCCCACCGTTTGTACAAGGCAGGCTGGCCAACATTGGCACGCCGTGTTGCCTTGCATTCACGGCATGTAACGGGTATCGAAATTCACCCTGGCGCGACCATCGGTAAAGGTCTGTTTATCGACCATGGCATGGGCGTTGTTATCGGTGAAACCGCTATCGTTGGTGATAATGTAACCCTGTTCCATCAGGTAACCCTTGGCGGCATGTCCTCCAAGAAAACGAAACGCCATCCTACTATCGAGGACAATGTACTCATCGGTACAGGTACAAAAATCCTCGGGGACATCACCATCGGTGCACGCACGAAAATCGGTTGTAACCTTGTTGTAAAACATAATATCCCAGCCGACATGGTTGTGTTCGAAACCGACCCAGAAAATATGTACATCCGTCGCCCACGCCGCGATTTGCATGTGGTCAATGGCAAGAAAACAGATCCTGTGGCTGAGAAAAAATTGCCGGATAGCTATATTGAATACTATATTTGATAGGTGAGTGGTGAATATGGAAAATCAGAGCATTCCAATTCTTGAAGATTTAAGTGAGAAAGACGTTGATCTTATGATGGCAAAAGGCTATATAGAAGCACTGCAGGGAAATTCATATGATATTGATGCGGTGTTTGAAGAATTGGAAAAGGACCTATAATATAAAAGTTTAGTAACTGTAATTTTAGAATATAGAATTCAGGTAAAAGCATCTACGGAATAAGTAGGTGCTTTTTTTTATCAAAGTTAGGCAATCTTTGATGTGGGACAATCTATGCGTTGGTCCAAGTTCAAAAATAAAGACTCCCGCGAGATTTATAATATCATTTCCCAACGCGTATTCCCTGCTTTAAAAGCTATGCGAAATGGACAATTGCCGGATTTTGCACCTAATGGAGACGTGATTTTGCCAGAGCTTGATGGTCATCCACATGGATTTGAATCAGCTTTTGCAAAATATATGAAAGACGCTGCTTTCATCATTCCAACGCCTCAAATTTTGTAAAAAATTATTACGGGCCTTGATGATTTATACGAACAGGATATTAAGGACCTTGATATGCAAGGCGATTTATATGAATATATGTTGGGTAAATTGTCTACGGCGGGACATAATGGTCAGTTCAGAACGCCGAAACATATCCGCGAGATGATGGTGTCCTTGATGGCTCCAACACCTGATGATACGATTTGCGAGGAGGCAGTTGCGTGATTGATACAAGGATTAAAGGCTGAAAGTGCCGTAGATAGGGATTTCTGTGAATGACCGAATGTAACGGTCTTATTTTTTTGGTTCTTCACGCTTTTTTGTGGGATAAAAATAATAACATATAAAATTGGCATTGAAAAAGAGCATTATCTACTCCAAAATGTAAGTTGCCTAAAACTACGCACGGAGGTCGA
>SAAC01000235.1 GCA_009929605.1 Negativicutes bacterium | reverse complement strand
GGGTTCTTGATCCCGATGAATGCCCGGCACCCAATGACCAGTCCCTTGATATAGTCGCGGCTTCTGTGCGAGAAATGAGCCACGTCGATGTGGCTCCACATCACGTTGCCCGAATCATAGAACCTGAGGTTCATGTCAACATGCCAGTGCTCATAGGTGTCGTTTCCTACGGTGATCCTTAATGTTTTTGGTGTCGTTGTTGTCTTCATACCAAGTATTCTAGCATCAAGTTGTTGATATGGCAAGACTTAAAAGCAAATGAGTTTCTGCATTATGTGACAAGATATTTGATGCTAAATATTTACAATGAAAACAGTTAAATATACAAGCAAAATTTTCGATGTAGCATAGTATTCCAGTATCAAAAATTTACACAGCAAGTAATTAAAAGAAATACTTTCATGTGCTACAAAACCTACTGATACTATGTGTGCGTATGTGTGCGCGCGTAATTACGCACGTGTACGCGTACGCGTATGCTCGTATGTGTGTGCGCATACGTAGCTGTGTTTCTGTGTATGTATTATTATTATTATTAATTTATTATAATATATATATATAGTATAGTACAACTATGCTACAAACATGTTGCAAACTGTACCAATAGTACAGATAATAGCAAAAAGCTGGTAGCAACATTTTTTGCGTGTGGAAATATAAGCATGTAATGTAAATAAATAGTATGGCACTACTAACGAAAATGACAAAACTGTTGCTTGAAATATGAGGATATGCTATTCTCTTCTCAGGTTCGACGGATGAGAAGAAATCACTGCTCTTCCCATCTGTCGAATGGCATATGATAGCCTTGATGGCATCATCCTGTAGTGACACCAGAAATGGTGAGGGTGATGTTTTCAGGGCTTTTTTGTTGGGGAGATCATGAGAAAGAAATATGTGCTGAGGCGTGCGGTTTGGAAGCAGGATGGCTGCCATTATTCAGCAGTGATGGGAATGCGGTCGAATATCATGTTTATGCTGTATGTGCATCAAAGTTCTGAAG
>SAAC01000234.1 GCA_009929605.1 Negativicutes bacterium | reverse complement strand
GATGATATCGAATTGCTCGATGTGGCTGGTGATGCCTTTGATTTTGAAAAGGTTCGTTCCGGCGAGTTAACACCAATGTTCTTTGGTTCCGCTATGACAAACTTTGGTGTAAAGCCATTCCTTGAAAAATTCTTGGAACTAGCACCATCCCCTGCTCCACGTAAAGCATTGGAGGAAACGGTGGAGCCTACAAGCGAAGATTTCTCCTCCCTCGTATTCAAAATCCAAGCTAATATGAATCCAAACCATCATGACCGCATTGTATTCATGCGCATCTGCTCTGGTAAATTCGAAAAAGGCATGACTGTATTGCACAAGCAATCCAACAAATCCATTCGCCTATCTCAACCACAACAATTCTTGGCTACAGAACGTACGATTGTAGAGGATGCATACCCAGGTGATATCATCGGTGTCTTCGATGCTGGTACTATGGGCGTAGGTGATACACTGTGTGCAGCAAACCACAAGGTTACATTTGGCGATTTCCCAGTATTCCCTCCTGAATTCTTTGCCCGCGTATCTCCAAAAGATACTATGAAGCGTAAACAATTCATCAAAGGTATGACACAATTGGCTCAAGAAGGGGCTGTTCAAATTTTTGAGCAACAGCATTCCCTCGACTCCTATGTAGTTGGTGCCGTTGGTATGCTTCAATTTGAAGTTCTAGAATACCGCTTGAAAAATGAATATGGTGTGGATTTATTAAACCATACCCTCCCATACAGCGTAGCACGTTGGGTAGATGGCGATGTGGATCCTACCACATTAAAAGGTTTAGACAATGCCATGGTAGTAAAAGATAATCGTGACCGCACGGTAATACTCATCTCCAATGAATGGCAAATGGGTTGGGTTCAAGAACGTAATCCAGATGTAACATTCCTCACAACCCCCAAATTACATATTGCTGACTAAGGACTCTTTCCTCTTAAAGGGAGGCTCTATCTTAACCAATAGAGTCTCTTTTTCTTTTTATTAGTTCTCTATTCCAATTACACATTTGTACATTGG
>SAAC01000233.1 GCA_009929605.1 Negativicutes bacterium | reverse complement strand
TTCACTCGGTGCAAATCCTGAAATTACCCGATTTAAAGGTCTTGGTGAAATTTCGCCTGATGAATTCAAACATTTCATAGGTAAAGATATGCGTCTAGACCAAATCACACTACGCAAAGAAGATGCCGTAGCTGATTTATTGTCGTTTTACATGGGACGCAACACACCAGAACGTCAAGATTTTATTGTAAACAACTTGGTGGTAGACGAAGACGAACTCTAACTCACATCCTATAAACTAAAAAAGCACAAGACAAATCTTGTGCTTTTTTTATATTAGTATTCACTTTTAACGACGCCCAGTCCGTTCTTGGCCACCACCACGTGAGCCACCATTAGAAGTTCCTGTGCTTCTTGTTCCTGTCTCTTTGGGAGCAGAACCTCCTTGGCGTACAGAAGAGCTGCTTGAACCAGAATTTCTATTAGACGACGAACTCGAAGTTGATGTTGACGATTCTTTACCAGAACGGGATGAGCTGCTACTTGAGGATGTTCTAGTTTCCGAACCACTGCGTGAAGAATTGCTTGACGATACTGGCTTCACTTCCCTATTGGTACGAGTAGTATTATCTTTTTCAACACGTGTATTTGATGTTCTACCAGAAGATTCAACTCTTGTGGTTGTTTCTTTTGAAGTACGTGAGTCAGCAGGCGTAATCTTAACCGTTGTTTTCGTTCCAGAACTCATATCGCGGGAACCTGACGTTTTAGAATCCTTATCCGCTGGTCGAGTTACAGTAGTTTCTTTACTTGCCGGAGTTCTTCCCTCTGTTTTGGCAGGTGTCGACGACATACGATTACCATTTAATGTAGCATCACGTCTCACTGGTTGAGTTGTGCTACCTTGACGAGCAGGACGATTTGTAGTCAAATCACGGGCATTACCATAGGTACCTGTTCTAGAACCATTGCGTTGATCATAACTTCCTTGTGGATGACGGGACGCATAATCACGACGTGATACTTCATTATACATATCATGGTGGTGATGATGAGGACGTGAAGGATAGCGATAA
>SAAC01000232.1 GCA_009929605.1 Negativicutes bacterium | reverse complement strand
GATGTGCATCATAAGATCCACGATAGCCGCGCCAATTACAAGAGTTTTCATGCTAGTAGATCCCTTCCTTTTACAAGTATATTAATATAGGAATCGAAATCTGTGTCAGGATTTTGTGTACGCAATAATTCTGTGTATTCTGGTTTGATGGTTGAATATCCTGTGAAAGCTCCGCAGATAGCAGTGGCCATAGCACCGATGGTATCAGTATCACCGCCGAGATTGGCACACATGAGACTGCATCTATTTGGATTTTGTGCATAGTAAGCAATGGATATAGCCGCTGGCACAGATTCAATAATACCCACACCAGCACCAACTACATCGTATATTTTGGCGAGGAACATATCCTCGTCATTTTTGTATTGTTTTGCCAGTGCAATACCGATTTTTACACGTTCAGCTAGACGAGCGCTGAAGGTCTCACAACCTCGTTGATAGCCCGCTGGTTCGATGGCTAATATATCTTGTAATACTTGTTCAAAATCATCATGTACGATAGCCGAGGCCACACCTTCGGCAATCATAGCAGCGCCAGCAATGGTAACGTCACTAGTATGTGCTACTTGGGAAACACCAAATACATAGTCAAGCAATTCTTGTTGCTGGTCTGGTCTAAACAAACAGCCTATAGGAGCAATTCGCATGGCGCTGCCATTGGACAAGGCTTTGTCGGTGAAAGCCCGAGCATCTATACCATCGCGGAAATTGGCTAGTGCTACTTTAGAGGTAGGCCCTAAAATATTATTTTCAAAGGCCTTTTCTTTGTCGGCCCAGGCTAATAGTCTTTGGGCAATATCTTTAGCTGTAGGTTTGTAATTAGTCGCTGCTAAGGAGTCAAGGAGAACCAGTGCTTGTCCCGTATCATCTGTAAATTGTGCTTTTTTATAATTGACGGATACATCGTTTTCTGCTGGTCCATCGAGAAATTCTGTGATCTTACCACCGAAGAATTTTCGGGCTCTCTCTCGTCCCCAAAGTTCAGGGGGCATTCCCATTGCATCACCTAGTGCCAT
>SAAC01000019.1 GCA_009929605.1 Negativicutes bacterium | reverse complement strand
TGCATAATCTTGGAATTCAGCTTGACCTTTTTCAGCCAATACTTTTGTGATTGCTGCAGTTAATGTAGTTTTACCATGGTCAACGTGACCGATAGTACCAATGTTAACATGTGGTTTAGTACGTTCAAATTTAGCTTTTGCCATTTTAAATTGTCCTCCCGGATAATTATTGTAATATGTTAATTCAAAAACGAATTAGCCGTTTTTCTTTGCTTGAATTTCTTCAGCAATTTTCTTAGGCACTTCTTCGTAATGGTCAAATGTCATGGAGTAGTTACCACGACCTTGAGTTTTGGAACGAAGATCAGTTGCGTAACCGAACATTTCACTCAATGGAACGTATGCTTTGATGTGTTGGTTGCCGTTGCGAGCTTCCATACCATCCATACGGCCACGACGAGAGTTCAAGTCGCCGATTACGTCGCCCATGTATTCTTCAGGAACATCTACTTCTACGGACATGTAAGGTTCAAGTAATGCTGGGTCAGCTTTACGAGCGCCTTCTTTGAAGCCCATGGAACCTGCAATTTTGAAGGCCATTTCGTTGGAGTCAACGTCATGGTAGGAACCATCGAATACAATAACTTTAATGTCAACCATAGGGAAGCCAGCAATTACGCCAGTTTCCATAGCTTCTTTAACACCGTTCTCAACAGGTCCGATGTATTCACGAGGAATCGCACCACCTACGACTTTGTTTTCGAACTCGAAGCCAGCGCCTGGTTCTTGTGGAATAATTTCCAACCAGCAGTGACCATATTGACCACGACCACCGGATTGACGTACG
Source organism: Negativicutes bacterium (assembly GCA_009929605.1). Lineage (GTDB taxonomy): Bacteria > Bacillota > Negativicutes > Veillonellales > Veillonellaceae > Veillonella > Veillonella absiana. The sequence continues at coordinate 25,353 of SAAC01000019.1, read as the reverse complement.
AATTTACCTTCAGCTTTAACAGCTTTTTTGATAGTTTCGCGATACGCTACTTGAGGTTTACCTACGTTAGCTTCAACCTTAAATTCACGATTCATACGGTCAACAATAATATCCAAGTGAAGTTCACCCATACCGGAGATGATAGTTTGACCTGTTTCTTCGTCTGTACGAACTTTGAAAGTAGGATCTTCTTCTGCCAAACGAGCAAGAGCAGCACCCATTTTTTCTTGGTCCGCTTTAGTTTTAGGTTCTACAGCTACGGAGATAACTGGTTCTGGGAATTCCATGGATTCAAGGATTACAGGATTTTTTTCATCACACAATGTGTCGCCTGTTGTAGTATCCTTCAAGCCAACCGCTGCAGCGATGTCACCAGCGTATACTTTTTCGATTTCTTTACGTTCATTCGCATGCATTTGAAGGATACGGCCGATACGTTCTTTTTTACCTTTAGTGGAGTTGAAAACGTAAGAACCGGATTCCAATTGACCGGAATAAACGCGGAAGAAAGCTAATTTACCAACATAAGGGTCAGCCATGATTTTGAATGCCAATGCGGAGAAAGGCTCTTCATCGGAAGAAGGACGAGTTGTTTCTTCTTCAGTATCAGGATTAACGCCTTTGATGGCAGCGATGTCAGTTGGAGCTGGCATGTAATCAATTACAGCATCCAATAACATTTGTACGCCTTTGTTTTTATAGGAAGAACCGCAAAGAACTGGGAACAATTCGTTAGCAATAACTGCCTTACGCAATGCTGCTTTTAATTCTTCCACAGAAATTTCTTCACCTTCCAAGTATTTCATCATGATTTCATCATCTGTTTCAGCGATAGCATCAATCATCATTTCGCGACGTTCATTCGCTACTTCTACATACTCAGCAGGGATATCAGTAATTTCAAATTCTTTACCGTCATCACTAATGTAAATTTCGGCTTTCATAGTCATCAAGTCGATGATGCCTTTGAAAGTATCTTCTGCACCGATAGGAACTTGGATAGCCATTGCGTTAGCACCTAGGCGTTCTTTCATCATGTCTACAACACGGAAGAAATCAGCACCTACAGTATCCATCTTATTTACATAAGCGATACGAGGTACGCCATAAGTAGTAGCTTGGCGCCATACTGTTTCAGATTGTGGCTCAACGCCGCCTTTAGCACTGAATACAGCTACGGAACCGTCAAGTACACGCAAAGAACGTTCTACTTCTACAGTAAAGTCAACGTGACCAGGAGTATCGATGATGTTGATACGATGCTCTTTCCATTGACAAGTTGTCGCAGCAGAAGTGATTGTGATACCACGTTCTTGTTCTTGCGCCATCCAGTCCATGGTAGCAGCGCCTTCATGAACTTCACCGATCTTGTGTACGCGACCTGTATAGTAGAGGATACGTTCTGTAGTTGTTGTTTTACCAGCATCAATGTGGGCCATGATACCGATATTACGAGTTTTTTCTAATGAAAATTCTCTTGCCACAGTTATTAACTCCTCTTCTTATTACCAACGATAATGAGCAAATGCTTTATTAGCTTCTGCCATTTTATGAGTGTCTTCTTTTTTCTTGATAGCAGCGCCTGCATTATTGAAAGCGTCCATCAATTCGCCTGCCAAACGTTCTTTCATAGTACGTTCGCCACGAAGACGAGCATAGTTTACCATCCAGCGAATGCCCAAGGATAAACGACGGTCAGAGCGCACTTCAACCGGTACTTGGTAGTTAGCACCACCAATACGACGAGCACGAACTTCTAATACAGGCATTACATTTTTCAAAGCCTGATCAAAAACTTCTATTGGGTCTTGACCCATTTTGGAACGAATAATTTCAAATGCATCATATACGATAGTTTCGGCAATACCTTTTTTACCATCGTACATAACTTTGTTAATGAAACGTGTAACTAATTTAGAGTTGTACACCGGATCTGGAAGTACATCACGTTTCGGAACAGGGCCTTTTCTTGGCATGTTCAATTCCTCCTTTATGTATGATGTGAGTTTACTTTGTCAGTTTTAGGAAGCTAAATTATTTTTTAGCTCTTTTAGCGCCATATTTGGAGCGGCTTTGCATACGGTTTTGTACGCCAGCTGTATCCAATGCACCACGAACAATGTGATAACGCACACCTGGAAGGTCTTTTACACGACCGCCTCTGATAAGTACAACACTGTGTTCTTGTAAATTGTGACCAATGCCTGGGATGTAAGCAGTTACTTCAATACCATTTGTCAAACGTACACGGGCAACTTTACGAAGCGCGGAGTTAGGTTTTTTAGGAGTAGCTGTATACACACGAGTACAAACACCACGTTTTTGTGGGCTGTCTTGCAACGCTGGAGCTGTAGATTTTTTAGTCAAGCTTTCGCGACCTTTGCGTACTAGCTGATTGATTGTTGGCATTAGGGCACCTCCTTTCCGAATTTGAGATTTATAATTGATCTGCCTAGCAAATGCCATTCAGATATTACCAAGTTAACGTAACACGCCTACGGCCGTCGCCTTAACTTTGATGCGACACGCACGTCCTAGCGCATCCATTGAGTGCTCTTCATCCACCGGGATGTTGTATTCTTCACACAACGTTCTTACAGGTGTCGTAACTCGTTCGTCGCTATCGTTTGCTAGATACACCAGTTTGACTTCGCCTCTAGCGACAGATTTCTGAGTCTGCTTAGCACCGATCGTTTTTTTCAACGAATGTAGATGTTCGATTTCCATAGGAACTCTCCTTCTGTAACATGCAGAACAGGCATACCTGTCCTCAAGCACTATCACAGTATACCAATTACACCCCTAGGTGTCAACAGATTTCATTCCTCAATTCCGCACAAAATGTGCATTCTTTATGTACACGTTTTCGTGTGTCTCAAAAGCACTTCATCTAAGTAAATTTTTATTTCTTTTATGCATTTTATTTTGCATATTTTGTATTTTTACGCATTTTATACAATTCTTTTACGTAAAAATCAACCCATTATTGCGAAATTGGCATAATAGTCTCATTTATGTTATAATTGTAATGCCAAACAATTGTTTGCAAAAATTTTTTCAGAATGATTTTTCAGAATGAAAGGAGATTAACTTAGTGATCAAATTAATCAAACAACACTCTACTTTTAATCCACCTGTAATTCTAGCAAGTTTATTGTTAGTCTTATTTTTAAGCATTACAAGCCTCATTATACCAACCAAATTTCAAGAAACTTTATTTGCCTTCCGTGAATTTGTTTCCGTCAATTTTGGTTGGTTTTATATTTTAACGGTCGGTATATTCTTAATATTTATTATATTTCTTGCCCTAAGCACCTTAGGTGATATTAAACTTGGTCTTGATGATGAAGAACCAGAATTCTCCTTCACTTCATGGTTAGCTATGTTATTCGCTGCTGGTACTGGTGTTGGTCTCATGTTCTTTGGCGTATCAGAGCCCTTGTCACATCTCAAATCTGATGTCACCTTAGTTGATGGTGTTCATTCCGCACAACAGGCCGTATTTTTAGCAATGTTCCACTGGGGTCTTAACGCTTGGACTGTATATGGTATTATGGCACTAGCCCTCGCCTATTTTGGTTTCCGTTATAAATTGCCACTATCTTTACGATCCTGTTTCTATCCTATATTAAAAGATAAATTAAATGGTGGATTTGGACACTCTATAGATGCCATCGCCCTTATCGTTACGGTTTTCGGTATCATGACTACACTCGGCTTTGGTGCCACCCAACTAGGCGCGGGGCTAGAGCATCTTTCTGTAATAAATAGCAATAATCTATTAGTACAGATCATCCTAGTTGTTGCGCTTATGTCCATTGCCGTTCTTTCAGCAATCTCTGGCGTCGGCAAAGGTGTCAAAATCATTAGCGAAATCAATGTAGTCTTAGCTTTGTTATTTATGCTATTTGTATTATTTGCTGGTCCCACTCTTCATATTTTACAAGCCTTTGTAGACAACTTTGGCTATTATCTTGCTCACATTGTAACTACCGGTTTCGATACCTATGCCTACGAACCACAAAACCAAGAATGGTTTAATAATTGGACTGTTCTGTTCTGGGCATGGTGGTTATCTTGGACGCCATTCGTAGGCTTATTTATTGCTCGTATTTCAAAAGGACGTACAATTCGAGAATTTATCTTTGGTGTGCTTGTGATCCCTACTATATTTACTATAGTATGGTTCAGCATCTTTGGTAATACAGGTATTTTCATTGATAATACAGTCGCAAATGGTGCACTCAATCAGTTAACTGGTACTCCTGAAAAATTACTCTTTGCATTTTTAGATTACTTACCCGCCTCTTCCATTAGTAGCACCTTAGCTTGTTTAATCCTAGGTTTATTCTTTATTACGTCTGCCGATTCTGGCATTTATGTATTAAATAATATTGCTACAGAAGACAAAAGCAAATCCATTCCTAAATGGCAGTGCATCATGTGGGGCCTTATTATGGTCATCATTACAATTAGCCTATTGAGTGTAGGCGGATTAGATGCACTACAATCTGTTACGTTAATTATGGCATTACCATTCGGTATATTACTATTGATTATGTGTTACAGTTTATGGCGTGGTTTGATGCATGATGAAGCTTATTTTAGTACAGATACACATGTAACAGCACAATATTGGGATAGCAAAAATTGGAAACGTGGATTATCTAAGATACTTAATCAAACGACCCAAGCCGATATTTTGCAATTCTTAAAATATACTGCACTCCCTGCTATGTACCAAGTCAGCCATGAGTTAACAGAAGAATATGGTTTTAAAACCACACTCAATCGAGACTTCCATGAAGAAGATGCTTTCTGTGAAATCTGTATCGAAATCGAAAATATGAGAAACTATACATACGGTATCAAAGCGGTAAAAAAAGAAATCTCAGAGCATATGATCGATGATAGTAGTCTTCCACATATCCAAGATTCTGAAACAGTAATACCTATGACATACTTCTCAGATGGCCGGGCCGGTTACGATGTACAATATATGACTCGCGATGATTTAATTATGGATATCATCAAGAACTACGAACGTTATCTTTCTCTATTAGATGAAGTCGGTGCAGAAATGATGGCTCACGATCAAGAAGAGTTAGGAGAGTAACTCTTCTCCATAATTTGGTTGAAAGAGCAGACATAACACTATAATTTATGATCTAATTTCATACGAAAAGGGATTGAAACCATAATCAGCATGTCCTAGCTGTTGGATTCAATCCCTTTTTCTTATCTATAAGTAAAAAGGAACAGCACCGGAGCACCATTCCTTTTTATTGTAGTCATATTGTAATATAGTTCCTCACAGCAAATGATGCGAGTGTTCACGGCACGCTACTTAGGACTAACACATAAGTCACTAGTAAAGTCCACACTATATATACTATATTAATGCCTTATTCTATTCTTGTTCTGCGTCATCCGCAAGTACGTCGATGATTTCAGGTACTTTTTTAACTACTTCAATTTTACGATAACGACTCATCCCAGTACCGGCAGGAATCAATTTACCGATGATAACGTTTTCTTTCAAACCAAGCAATGGATCGATTTTACCCTTGATGGCAGCATCTGTAAGAACACGAGTTGTTTCTTGGAAGGATGCAGCGGACAAGAAGCTATCTGTTGCCAACGCCGCTTTGGTAATACCAAGCAATGTGCGATGACCAGTAGCATTTTCGCGACCATTCATTGTCAAACGACGGTTTTCTTCGTCGAAAGTATTTACATCAATCATATCGCCAGGAAGCATATCTGCATCGCCAGCTGTTTCAATTTTGATTCTATGAAGCATTTGACGAACAATAACTTCGATATGTTTATCATTGATTTCTACACCTTGCGATTTGTATACTTTTTGAACTTCGTATACCAAGTAACGTTGTGTAGCCTCTGTACCCATTACGCGCATAATGTCATGAGGGTTGACGGAACCTTCTGTTAGGCGTGTGCCCAATGCAACTACGTCGCCATCTTTCACGATGATACGGGAACCATAAGGGATGAGGTAATCCATTTCAATACCATCTTGGCCAGTGATGAAGATTGTGTTTGTACCTTTTTTATTGTCATTAGGTACAACGCGAACTACACCTTCATTTTCAGCGATAATGGCATTACGTTTTGGCTTACGTGCTTCGAACAATTCTTCGACACGAGGCAAACCTTGTGTAATATCGTCACCGGCAACACCGCCTGTATGGAACGTACGCATTGTCAACTGTGTACCAGGTTCACCGATGGATTGAGCGGCAATGATACCAACTGCTTCACCGACTTGAACTTGGTTACCAGTACCCAAGTCGCGACCATAACATTTACGACAAACGCCATAAGGGGAACGACAAGTCAATACGGAACGGATTTTAACTGTTTCATAGTGTTTTACTACTTCATTAGCCAACGCGTCTGTAATTTCACCGTTCAATGGAACGATAACTTCGCCAGTTTCTTTGTTCACTAATTCTTCCGCAGCAATACGGCCTACGATACGGTCTTTTAATGGTTCGATAATACCAGTACCTTCAACGATAGCTTCCACTTCGATACCATGGATTTCATTGTTGTGTACTTGTACTTCTTTTACATCACTGCGAAGAATAACTTCAATACCTTCTTCTGTCAATTGAGTATGTGCAGGGAAGATTTCATTACCTTCGCTATCCACAACAGCATTTACAGTGTCTTTATGCAACATGTTTTGAACCATTGTGTCTTTCAATGTTTGACGGATGCTATCATCACTTTCACCAAGGATGATTTTTTGAACCAAGTTTGTATGGTTGATATCGCTATCAGAACCCAAGTGAACACCACGCAATGCGATGGATGTTACTTTGGATGCAGCAATGTCCTCTAAGGATTGTTCATCAAGAATTGTTTCTGCAGGCACCATCAATTCACCAGTTTCTGCATTCACAACATCTTTATCAAGAACGCGGCCCAATAATTTATCTTTCAACAAATCAAGCGCTTGGCGAGCATTTGTTGCCAAACGAGCACGTTCACGAACTAAATCGATACCTACGATATCACAGTCATCTTCACGAACGATAACGTCTTGAGATACGTCAACAAGACGACGTGTTAAGTAACCGGAATCGGCTGTACGGAGTGCTGTATCGGCCAAACCTTTACGCGCACCATGAGAAGATGTGAAGTAATCAAGTACTGTCAAACCTTCTTTAAAGTTTGCTTTGATTGGCAAGTCAATGATACGACCAGATGGATCGGCCATCAAACCACGCATACCGGCAAGCTGACGGATCTGGTTTTTATTACCACGGGCACCAGAGATAGCCATCATATAAATTGGATTGAAGCCATCTTTATCGATTGCCATGTTATCCATCATAGCATCAGTAACGTCTTCTGTTGCTTGCGTCCACAATTGGATAGTTTTACGATAGCGTTCTTCTTCGGTAATCAAACCACGACGGTATAAACGAGATACTTTTTCTACTTCTTCGTCTGCCGTATCAAGTACCGAAGTTTTGATTTCTGGTACTTTAATATCAGCAATCGCTACGGTCATACCAGCGCGACGAGCGAAAGAGTAACCAAGGGATTTAATGCGGTCCAAGAGTTCCGCTGTTTTTTCGTTACCGAATAATTGGAAACATTGGTCAACTAAGTTACCAACAGTTTTCTTATCCATAACTTTACCCAAGGAATATGTACCATCTTCACGTTGTACGTATTGCCACAATTCAGGGAATAATGCATTGTTAAAGATTAAACGACCAGCAGTAGTTTCTACACGGCCATGCTCAGGCAAACGGATGTACAAGATATCTTGCAAACCGATAACCTTAGCTTCGTATGCCAACATAACTTCATCGAAGTTAGCGAATACTTTAGCTTTATCTTTTGTATCTTCACGTACTACGGTTAGGTAGTATGTACCCAAAATCATATCCTGAGATGGAACCGCTACAGGTTTACCATCTTTTGTGGACAAAATGTTATGAGATGAAAGCATCAAAGTACGAGCTTCTGCTTGCGCTTCTACGGACAATGGTAAGTGACACGCCATTTGGTCACCGTCAAAGTCGGCGTTGAATGCAGTACATACTAATGGATGCAATTTGATAGCACGGCCTTCCCAAAGAATTGGTTCGAAGGCTTGGATACCAAGTCTATGAAGTGTAGGGGCACGGTTCAAGAGAACTGGATGTTCTTTGATTACTTCTTCCAATGCTTCCCAAACACCATTACCAAGCCGCTCTACTTGACGTTTAGCGGCTTTGATATTGCTTGCTACACCAACTTCTACCAAACGTTTCATTACGAAAGGTTTGAATAATTCCAATGCCATTTCTTTTGGCAAACCGCATTGGTGCATTTTTAATTCTGGACCAACTACGATTACAGAACGACCGGAGTAGTCAACACGTTTACCTAGTAGGTTTTGACGGAAACGCCCTTGTTTACCTTTTAACATGTCGGACAAGGATTTCAACGGACGATTACCTGGGCCAGTAACTGGACGACCACGACGACCATTATCCATCAAAGCATCTACTGCTTCTTGTAACATACGTTTTTCATTACGAACGATGATATCAGGCGCACCTAAATCAAGTAAACGTTTCAAACGATTGTTACGGTTGATAACACGACGATATAAATCATTAAGGTCAGATGTGGCAAAACGACCGCCATCCAATTGAACCATAGGGCGAAGTTCAGGTGGGATAACTGGTACTATATCCATAATCATCCATTCAGGACGGTTACCAGATTGACGGAACGCTTCCACCACTTCTAAACGACGAACGGCACGGATTTTACGTTGACCGCTTGCAGTTTCTAATTCTTTGCGAAGTTCAGCATTTAATTGTTCCAAATCAAGCTCGGACAATAATGCTTTGATTGCTTCTGCACCCATATCGATACATACGAAGATCATGTCTTCTAAAGCACCTAGTTCATAGCGTTCTTCTCGAGTTAATTCTTCGTATTTTTTATCTGCTTCTGGGATTGTTGCATCTTCTTGTAATGCAGCATTGTAACGTTCTTTACGTTGTGCTTCGCGTACGATAGCCAAACGTTCTGCACGTTGGGATACCGTTTCAATCGTTACATCTTTGCCACCAATTTTGTAGCCTTCTTCATTAAATTGCGCTTCGTATTCGCGGAATTCTTGTTCTGAAAGCAATTGACGTTTCATCAATGGGCTACCAGCTGGGTCTACAACGATGTAGGATGCAAAGTACAATACGCGTTCTAAAGAGCGTGGGGATACGTCAAGGATCAATCCCATACGGGATGGGATACCCTTGAAGTACCAAATGTGAGATACAGGAGTAGCTAATTGAATATGCCCCATACGTTCACGACGAACTTTTGCACGAGTTACTTCAACGCCACATTTATCACAGACTACGCCTTTATGACGGATACGTTTATATTTACCGCAGTGACATTCCCAGTCCTTTGTTGGTCCAAAAATGCGTTCACAGAATAGACCATCACGTTCTGGCTTTAACGTACGATAGTTAATAGTTTCAGGTTTTTTTACTTCCCCGTGGGACCAAGCTAAAATTTGATCTGGAGAGGCTAAACCGATTCGCATGGAATCGAATTCATTTACGTCTAGCACTAATATCGCTCCCTTCTTTATTGATATTTATCAGTCTTCATCTTGAGAGGATAGACCCATAGGGAATGCTAATTCACTAAGAACATCGTCTTCTTCGCCAGCATTTACTACTTCTGGTTCTTCAAGATCTACCACATTAGCATCTGCAGTTTCCGCATCAGTTGTAATGGATTCACCACCCATAACTTCTTCAATGCCACCTTCTACATCTACTACTTCATCTTCGTCATCAAGTTCTTTGATAACCACTTCTTCTTGATCTTCGTTCAAGATTTTTACATCAAGACCGATACTTTGAAGTTCTTTGAGCAATACTTTAAAGGATTCAGGTACGCCTGGTTCAGGAATATTTTCACCTTTAACGATTTTTTCATATGCTTTTACACGACCTACTACATCGTCAGACTTAACTGTAAGTAATTCTTGCAAAGTATATGCTGCCCCGTAGGCTTCAAGAGCCCACACTTCCATTTCCCCGAAACGTTGACCACCGAATTGAGCTTTACCCCCCAATGGTTGTTGTGTAACGAGGGAGTACGGACCAGTGGAACGAGCATGGATTTTATCATCAACCAAATGATGGAGTTTCAACATGTATACGTAACCAACAGTAACTCGGTTATCCATTGGTTCACCAGTACGACCATCGTACAATACAGTTTTACCGTCATCAGAACGTCCTGCAATATCAAGAGTTTCGAATACATCGGCTTCATGTGCACCGTCAAATACAGGTGTAGCGATATGAATACCAGCTACGTCTGGTTTTGGCATGCCATATTGATCAAAATCATAGCCAAGGCCTTCTAATTCTTTGCGGATTTCTACACGTTTCACACGAGCTTGCTCGATATTGTTCAATGTAGTTTCCACTTTGCGCAATGCTGCTAATTCTTCTACCAATTCTGGTTCCATTTCTGGAGCATCTTCTTCATTGTCGAAGTATTCAATATGCAATGCATGATATTTATTTTCTATTGCTTTCAATTCGTCGAAACGAGCTTGACCGCCTAGGGCTTCTAGTTGTTTTTCAGCAGCAGCTTTTACAAGATCAAGAATTTCTTCTTTCAATGCGCCTACTTTTTCGTCGATATCAAAATGTGCAGTTGTTACATCTGTTGCAGCTTTTGCTTGCAATACATCAATTTCTGCATATAAATCTTTGATTTTAGCGATTTGATTCCAATATGCGTCATCAGTTTTAGCTTCTTTCAATACGGATTTGATATGAAGATCAGTTTCCTTAATTTTCATACCTAAGCCTTGAACAGCCCAACCCAAATGAGTTTCAAGAACCTGACCGATATTCATACGAGAAGGTACGCCCAATGGGTTCAATACGATTTGAACTGGAGTACCATCTGGTAAGAACGGCATATCTTCTTTACGCATTACACGAGAAACGACACCTTTGTTACCATGACGGCCGGCCATTTTATCGCCTTCGTGAATTTTACGTTTTTGTGCAATGTAAACACGAACTAATTTGTTAACACCTGGTTGTAATTCATCGCCATTTTCGCGAGTAAATACTTTTACGTCAACGATTTTACCAGATTCACCATGTGGTACACGCAAGGATGTATCACGTACTTCACGTTCTTTGTCACCAAAGATAGCACGAAGCAAGCGTTCTTCTGGAGTTAATTCAGTTTCACCTTTTGGTGTAGCTTTACCGACGAGGATATCGCCAGGTTTAACTTCTGCACCGATGCAAATGATACCATCCGCATCAAGGTTTTTAAGAGTGTCATCACCAGTGTTAGGCAATTCACGAGTGATTTCTTCGGCACCTAGTTTAGTGTCGCGCGCATCACATTCGTACTCTTCAATATGGATAGATGTATAAATATCTTCTTTACAAAGATCTTCAGACAACAAAATCGCATCTTCGTAGTTATAACCTTCCCAAGGCATGAACGCCACAAGTACGTTATAGCCCAATGCTAATTCACCACCGTCAGTAGCAGGACCGTCGGCCAACACTTGGCCTTTTACAACATGGTCACCACGGTTAACAATTGGTTTTTGATTAAAGCATGTAGATTGGTTAGAACGAAGGAATTTATTTAATTTGTATTGATCAACACGACCATCGCTATCGCGAAGTACGTGAATTTCATTACCCCAACAACGAACAACTTTACCGGATTCTTTTGCCAATACGCAAACACCGGAGTCAGTCGCTGCTGTGTATTCCATGCCAGTACCTACTAAAGGAGCTTGTGCACGTAACAATGGCACCGCTTGACGCTGCATGTTCGCACCCATCAAGGCACGGTTCGCATCATCGTTTTCAAGGAATGGAATCATAGCTGTACCAATGGATACAACTTCTTTAGGACTAACGTCCATGTAGTCTACTTTATCAGGAGTTACTTCCAATACGTCATGACCACGACGACAAGCGATATGTTCACTAGCGAAATAGCCTTCTTCATCAAGACGGGAGTTAGCTTGGGCAATTGTCATACCTTCTTCTTCATCAGCTGTCATGTATACTACATTGTCAGATACACGAACTTTGATAACTTTGTTTGCATCAGCACCTTCGCCATAGATTTTTTCTACACGACGATATGGCGCTTCAATGAAACCAAATTCATTAACTTTCGCATAGTTAGACAAGGAGTTAATCAAACCGATGTTAGGACCTTCTGGAGTTTCGATTGGACACATACGACCATAATGGGAATGATGCACGTCACGAACTTCGAAGCCTGCACGCTCACGAGACAAACCACCAGGGCCAAGAGCAGACAAACGACGTTTGTGAGTCAATTCAGCTAATGGGTTAGTTTGGTCCATGAACTGGGACAACTGGGAAGAACCAAAGAATTCTTTAATAGCTGCCACTACAGGACGGATATTGATTAACGCTTGAGGCGTAATAGATTCAGTTTCTTGGATTGTCATACGTTCACGTACAACACGTTCCATACGAGTTAAACCAATACGGAATTGGTTTTGCAACAATTCACCAACGCAACGAAGACGACGGTTACCCAAATGGTCAATATCATCTGTATGGCCAACGCTATCCATCAAATTCAACAAGTAGGATACGTTAGCGATCATATCTTCGCGAGTCACTGTGCGATGTTCAAATGGCAAATTAATGTTATTACAAATAACTTTAGATTCTGTACCTTCATTATTTACAATATAGAATTCTGCAAAACCTTCGCCAGCGAATACTTTGCTATCTTCTACAATTTGTAATTGGTCTTCGTTTACTGTTACGCCAGCATCAAGTACTAATTCGCCTGTTTCAGCATCAACGATTGGTTGCGCCAATGTTTGGCCCAGCATACGTTGTTTCCAACCCAATTTTTTGTTTAATTTATAACGACCTACACGAGCTAAATCATAACGACGAGGGTCGAAGAATAAATTGTCGAACAAGTTACGAGCACTTTCAACAGTAGGAGGCTCGCCTGGACGCAATTTTTTGTAGATTTCTACTAATGCTTCTTCTGCAGAAGTAGTAGCGTCTTTTTCTAATGTACGTACAAGACGTTCATCATAGATTGGTAAACCGTCTTCGTCAGTTTGGCCATTCCAGAACAAATCAAGAATACTTTCATTCGTATCCCAACCAAGGGCACGAACCAACACTGTTACTGGTAATTTACGGTTACGGTCGATACGAACAGCCACGATTTCACTAGCGTCAGTTTCTAACTCGATCCACGCACCACGGTTAGGAATAACTGTAGAATCATAGAGACGGTTACCCATAGTATCGATTTCTTTACCATAGTATACGCCAGGGGAACGCACCAATTGGGAGACGATAACACGTTCCGCACCATTGATGATGAAAGTCCCAGTGTCTGTCATGAGTGGGAAATCACCCATGAACACTTCTTGCTCTTTAATATCCATGTTTTCAGGATCATTATTTTGCAAGCGGATGTTCACGCGAAGTGGTGCTGCATATGTAGCATCACGGTTTTTACACTCATTAATATCATACTTAGGTTCCCCTAATCTAAAGCCTTCAAAAGAAAGCACTAAATTGCCTGAATTGTCTTTAATAGGAGAAATATCGTCAAAAATATTTTGTAAACCGCTCTCCAAGAACCATTCATACGATTTCCGTTGAATGTCCAATAAATGTGGCATTTTGATTACTTCGTTAATCTTTGCATAAGTATAACGCGTTCTCTTGCCTACCTGTTCAGGTTTGAACATATTAGCCTTCACCCCTTATCAATACATTGGTCTACCATATTTCTATAACGGTACGAAAAGACATCTTACAGGTCTCAGTTTTCCTGCCGAACAATGACAAATAAAGCAAGGGAACTCTCTTTTTCAAAAAATTCCTTGCTTTCCATTTTTCAGCACAACCTTGGAAGAAAACCTCATCACGAACTGAGTTATAGTTTTAAAACTCAAAAGCAGCATTCGCTACTTTAGCAATATGTAATTTTACCACTAATCAGTAATGGAGTCAACCTATTATATATTCCTCCTACTGCCAGTTGTAAAATACTTTTATATTATAATTTTACCAAATTTATAGGATGAGCCTCAACTCATATGCCATGATATCACCAAGCAGATACATCGCTGCTATATATAGACCCCTCTCCCCCGAATGTTTACTAACAAAAAAGAACACCTACCGCATAGTAACGGTGGGTGTTCCTTTATTATTAGTTGCCACTATTTTTTAAAACATCTTGACCTGCAATACCAGGTTTAGTCATTTCTTCAGGCGATAAAATATGATTCATTTCAGCTTCTGTGAGCAAGCCACGTTCCAAAATGATGTCGCGGATAGCACGATTTTCATTGTATGCTTCTTTTGCAAGATCAGAACATACTTCGTATCCCAAATGAGGTAACAAAGCAGTTACAATACCTACGGAACGGTTCAACCAGTAAGCACATTGGTCACGGTCTACTTCAAGGTCTACAAGTAAACGATCAACAAATGTATTTACGCCATTTTTCAAGTAGCACATATTATTGAACAAATTGTATGCTAATACTGGTTCCATTACGTTCAATTCGAATTGACCATTTTCAACCGCCAATGTAATTGTCAAATCATTCCCGCATACTTGATAACATACTTGGTTCAAAACCTCGGCAATAACTGGATTAACTTTGCCTGGCATAATGGAGGATCCCGGTTGGCGAGGAGGTAATTTTAATTCCCCAATGCCACAACGAGGACCAGATGCCATAAACCGGAAGTCATTAGCCATTTTTGTTAACACAAGAGCCGTAACTTTCATACCGCTAGAAATATCAGCAAAAATGTCTGTGTTATTGGTTGCATCAATCAAATTCTCTGCTGTATAGAATGGTTCGCCTACCACTTCGCTGAGTTCATAGGCTACATCATGAATATAGGATGGTTCAGCATTGAGGCCTGTACCAACAGCAGTCGCGCCCATATTGATAACGTGAGCACCTTCCATAGCGGATTTAATACGTTTAATACCACGACGGATACCGGATGCATAGGCCCCCATTTCTTGACCTAATGTAATAGGTACCGCATCTTGCAAATGTGTACGTCCCATTTTTAAGATTGTACTATATTCATCAGCTTTCTTTTCTAATTCGTCAACTAAACGTTGTAAGGAATCAATGAGTGGTTTACTTTTAATGATAGCACACACTTTAATGGCTGTTGGGAATGCATCGTTTGTAGATTGAGCCATGTTAACATGATTGTTTGGGTTAATAATGTCATAGCTTCCCTTTGGATGCCCCATAATTTCAAGACCGCGATTGGCTAATACTTCATTCATGTTCATATTGAGGGATGTACCAGCACCGCCTTGAATCGGATCTACCGGAAATTGATCAGCCAATTTGCCTGCAATAACGTCATCAGCTGCATCTACAATCGCTTTACCGATGGACACATTGAGACGACCTGTTTTCATATTCGCCATAGCTGCCGCTTTCTTAACCATCGCTAGGGATTTTATGAAATCTGGATCGATATGTTTACCAGTAATATGAAAGTTTTCTAACGCACGAATAGTTTGTACACCATAATACAACTCATCAGCTACTTCTAATTCACCTAAAAAATCGTGTTCTTTTCTCATGATAGTCCTCGCTTATATCATTTAAGATCTAACAACGGTTTCCTAGTTATATGTATGAGAACTTTCATCATATAAAAATTTCGCCTAGGAAATCATCCAGTTAGGGAATACATTTTATGCATATTCTACATTTCTTGTATAGAGTATACTATGTATACAAGATACAAAGATAGGATATTTGAAAGAATATAGAATATATTTTACTTACTCACTGGATAGGGCCAATTACCACTTACACTCGTAAGAAAATATATACAAATATATAACCATCACTATCTTATGATAGCCTTTACCTAGGATTCAGCGTATAATGAACAAGTATGTATTAGTAGTATTAACAAATGAATGGCTTTCATTGAATCTGTGCGTAACGCTTTCATTGAATCTGTGCGTAACATAATATAACTACACATGTACATGATGCACTCCAGAAATTCACATACATTCAATGAAGCCTCAAAAGAAAGTTCCCATGAGATTAACATCACCACAGAATAGTTCTATACCTCTCCCTTTTTTGCTAGGACTCATTACGTTCCTCAGCTATGTATTTTTCAATGCTCACCTACCGCTAACGGATCCAGTAGAAACCAATTATGCCCTCACGGCAAAGGAAATGGTACTTCGTAATGATTGGCTATCCCCAACTATTTACGGAAATTATTGGTATGACAAGCCCATCTTCACCTATTGGATGATTATGGTATCCTTCAAACTATTCGGCATATCCGATTTTGCCGCCCGTCTACCAGGTACACTCGCCTCAACAGCATCAGTGATTGCCATGTATTACAGTGCCCAGTCATTGTTCAAGAGCAAAACATTAGGAATCTATGCAGCTGGTATATTAGCTTTTACCTTGGAATTCTTCTACATTGGTCACGCCGTTGTAACCGATGGATTTCTCCTTTTATTTTCCATCGGCATATTCACCTTGAGTTACAAAGGTCTCACCAAGGAAAATGAGCGTGCCATCATCGGTGCCTACTGCTGTGCCGCCCTTGGCGTACTCACTAAAGGACCTGTCGCCATCGTACTTCCAGGGCTTATTGCACTTATTTATATTGGTATGCGTTGGTTGCTCTATCGAAAATCTCCACTAGTACCACTCAAACAGCTCACGTCTTGGAAAGGAATTCTCGTATTCCTCATTATTGCATCGCCTTGGTACATCGCCATGTACATGACACATGGCATGAATTTCATCAATGGATTTCTAGGCCTCCAAAATGTTGGGCGTGCCCTTATATCAGAGCATCCAAAATATAATGTGTGGTATTTCTATTTAGGAATCACACCAATTTTACTCTTACCCTGGACGCCACTCATCATATATCAAACCATCAAAAACAAATGGACCGACTCAACCAATCAATTCGGCATAATCTGGTTTCTAGTAGTGTTCCTATTTTATTCCCTCGTAGCCACCAAATATATTACATATACCTTTATCGGTATCATCCCGCTCATTCTGTGGGCCGCCCGTGGTATGGAGAATATAGTGATAGTTGGTTCTTACAAATTAAAACTATGGCTTCTTTGGATCCCTATTGACTTTTTATTCCTCGCAGCCATAATTGGCAGCTATTATGATGATGCCATTCCATCACACCGAATTATCGGGGCTTTCATCATCAGCCATGGTATTTGGTTCCTGATGAAAGTAACAAAAAATAAATCTATCCAAATCTTGTGTACCAAACTAGATAACATTTACAACAGTCGTATTGATGCAACCATTGTGAAAGGATTCATCACAGTTCTCGTATTATTTATCGGCATCAGTATCAGCGTATCATCTGTACTTTATAAATCATCGGGGCTACCCGTAGCTCAGTATGTGTCAGAAAGTAATCGCCCCATTTATACATACGGCATCTACTACACCTCCCTTGTATACTATACAGATAAGACACCGACATTTGTGACCGTTCCAACTCACGATGATGTCCGTTGGACGAAGGGGAAAAATATTATGCCTAATATCTCTGAAGATGAACTTGCAAAAAATTTAGGCACAGATCATACACCTATTATGATTGTAGTACCCCACAAATTCTATGATGAATTCGAAATATCGCCACTGGCTAAATTCGTCACCGGTAGCGAGGCTATAGAGTTTGGATACATTATGTATGTAAATTAAATTCTCTTCTACAACAAATAGTTTCACTATATATCCAACAAATAAGATATCCAACAAATAAGCACCTAACATGTATAGACCCGCTAATTGGTTTATCCATACATGTTAGGTGCTCATTTTATATGATTTCTATTTATACAAAAAGGCCCGTACCTAAGTACGAGCCTAATAGTTGTAATTGGGTTAGAATTATTTCAATTCTACGGAAGCACCAGCTTCTTCCAATTGAGCTTTCAAAGCTTCAGCAGCTTCAGTAGCTACGCCTTCTTTAACAGCAGTAGGAGCGCCGTCAACGATAGCTTTAGCTTCTTTCAAGCCAAGACCAGTTGCTTCACGAACAACTTTGATTACGTTGATTTTGGAAGCGCCAGCGTCTTTCAAGATAACGTCGAAGCTATCTTTAGCTGCGCCAGCAGCTTCGCCACCAGCAGCTGCTACAGCTACAGGAGCTGCTGCAGTTACGCCAAATTCTTCTTCAATTGCTTTTACAAGATCGTTAAGTTCAAGGATAGTTGCTTCTTTTAATTCAGCAACGATGTTTTCAATGTTCAATGCCATTTTAGATTTCCTCCATATAATTATTTGGATATGATGTTAGCTTAACTAGCCAACATATTGTTTGTACAGATTATTCTGCAGCTACAGGTTCTTTTTCTGCAACAGCTTTTACAGCGTATGCAACGTTGCGAACTGGAGCTTGAAGTACGGAAAGAAGCATGGAAAGCATACCTTCGCGGTTTGGCAAGTTAGCGATAACTTTGATACCAGCTGCGTCCATAACTTCGCCTTCAACGATACCAGCTTTAACAGTTACAACTTCTTTTTCTGTTTCTTTAATGAATTTTTCAATGATACGAGCTGGTGCTACTGCATCTTCTTTAGAAGAAGCCAACGCAGTTGGACCTTCAAGATGTTCAGTAAAGCCTTCAAGACCTAATTCATTTGCAGCAATACGAGTCAAAGTATTTTTGATTACTTTGTATTCAACGCCTTCCGCTAAGAAACGACGACGAAGATCAGTTGCTTGAGCAACTGTCAATCCAGAGTAACCAACCAATACAGCGCCTTTTGCTTCAGAAAGAGTATCTTTCATTTGAGCAACGATTGCTTGTTTTTGTTCAGTGACAGCCATTAGATTACCTCCTTATAGATTTTTTGGTGCTCTATGTACTATCTTAGCGTAAAAACGACCCCATTGCGCGCAATGAGGTCATAACTAGTCCTAGTAAAGTCTAGTGTCAGCCTCAGCGGGCGGATTAACATCCATTATACATACCAGCCGTCTACAGCTAAGAGACATATCAAATTATTGTTCTTTGGATACTGCGCTCAATTTGAACACGTTCAAAGGAACACCAGGGCCCATAGTAGCAGCCAAAGTTACAGTTTTGATGTATTGGCCTTTTGCAGCTACTGGTTTAGCCTTGATAATAGTATCAACGATTGTACGGTAGTTGTCAAGTAATTTTTGATCATCGAAAGAAGCTTTACCGATGGAGCAAGAAATGATACCTGCTTTATCAGTACGGTATTCAATTTTACCAGCTTTAATTTCGTTAACCGCACGAGTCACGTCTAGAGTTACAGTACCAACCTTAGGGTTTGGCATTAAGCCTTTTGGACCCAAGATTTTACCAAGTTTACCAACTTGACCCATCATGTCTGGAGTTGCTACAACAACATCGAAGTCGCTCCAGCCACCTTGAATTTTAGCTACCAATTCTTCGGAGCCTACGAAATCTGCACCAGCAGCTTCCGCTTCTTGAATTTTTTCGCCTTTAGCAAATACGAGTACGCGTTTAGTTTTGCCTGTACCATGTGGCAATACTACGGCACCACGAACTTGTTGATCAGCGTATTTAGGATCGACGTTCAAGTTGAAAGCGATTTCAATTGTTTCGTCGAATTTAGCAGTTGCAGTTTTCTTAACTAGCTCAATTGCTTCCACTGGCTCATAGAATTTACCAGCTTCGATAAGTTTTACTGCTTCAGCGTATTTCTTACCTACTTTTGCCATTATATAATCCTCCTTATGTGGTCTAACGGGAATTCCCTCCCACCGATATGTGCATGACCGCACATGTCGTACGCTTATTAGTCAACGATTTCAATGCCCATGCTGCGAGCAGTACCTTCTACCATGCGCATACCTTGTTCTACGGTATTTGCATTCAAGTCAGGCATTTTCAATTCAGCAATCTCACGAACTTTATCGCGACCTACTTTAGCTACTTTATCACGGTTAGGTACACCAGATCCTTTTGGGATACCTGCAGCTTTTTTCAAAAGAACTGCAGCTGGTGGAGTTTTAGTGATGAAGTCGAAGCTTCTATCTTCATAAACTGAGATAACAACAGGAATAACCAAACCTGCTTGTTTCGCAGTACGTTCATTAAATTCCTTTACGAATGCCATGATGTTGACACCAGCTTGACCAAGTGCAGGGCCGATTGGTGGCGCTGGACTCGCTTTAGCTGCTTCACACTGTAGCTTTACTTGTTTAATTAATTTTTTAGCCATGGTGTGTACACCTCCTATGCTTATACTGTGGTGGTAACGGATCAATATCCTCCCACTGGCAAACAAAAGCGTCTGCCGCTTTTAGAGTTATATGTATATATTAAAGAGTTTTCTCGATTTGAGAGAACTCTACCTCTACTAAGGTATCTCTGTTGAACATATCCACATTAAGTTTCAATGTTCCTTTTTCAGGGTTGATTTCAGTAATAACACCCAGTCTATCTTCAAAGGCACCGAATGTAATGCGTACCGTTTCACCAACTTCAACGTCAACATTGATGGTTGGTTTCTTATCGAGGCCCTGAGACTTAAGTATATATTCTACTTCGGAATCAGAAAGTGGAACAGGTTTTGTAGCAGAGCCTACAAAGCCAGTTACGCCTGGTGTGTTACGAACAACATACCAAGAGCGATCGTTAACTTCCATTTCAACCAATACATACCCAGGGAAAATTTTACGTTTAACTACTTTTTTAACGCCATCTTTTTCATCGATTTCGTCTTCCAATGGAACTAGAATGCGACTAATTACATCTTGTAGACCCATCGATTGAACCTTAAGTTCCAAGGTGGTTTTTACTTTATTTTCGTAGCCTGAATAGGTATGGATTACATACCACTTCTTATCTGCTTCCATGTAATGGCCCCCTATCCAACAAAGTGCAAGAACGTATTAAATAGTTGGGCGAAAATCGCGTCAACTACAGAAATAAGCGCTGCAATAAAGATTGTTACTACAAACACCACGATCGTGTAGTTAATAAGCTCTTTTTTTGTTGGCCAGACTACTTTTTTTAGTTCAGCTTTCACACCGCGGAAAAATTTACCAAGTCCTCCACGTTGTTGCACTGCTGAGTTAGATCCTGCCATTTCTTCACATCCTTAAATCAACAGGTTGAATGATAAGAATTATTTTGTTTCACGGTGTAATGTATGTTTACCGCAGAATTTGCAATATTTCATCATTTCAATACGATCAGGATTGTTCTTTTTATTTTTGTTCGTTTGATAATTACGTTGTTTGCAATCTGTGCAAGCCATTGTTACTGCATTACGCATCCGGACACACCTCACTTTATTATTAACTGAAAGTACTTAAATATAATCAACTAACCGGTCGACTACATACTAATATACTTTAGCACAATGTCAATCCAATGTCAATGTTTTTAAGCAACTCAAAAAAGTCAGGCAACTGTCGCCTGACAGATGTAAGTATAGCAGAATCAGTTCCTACTGTCTAGACATTTTATGGTTATGTTATCACTCATAAAATGTATGTTCCATTAGCTTATGTTTAGATTCCATTAGCTCATGAATTTTATCTTCCATCGACCTAGCACTCACTAATTCAGAAACTACACATACAATAGATGCACCAGCATCAAATACAGATTGTATAGTATTAGTCTTTATTCCACCTATGGCGACAAACGGCAACTGACTATGCTGCCTTGCATACTGTACATATTCAAGGCCGACTGCTGATGCATTTGGTTTTGTTTTGGTGGTGAAAACAGGGCCTACTCCAATATAATCAATGCAATCCACTAGCGCATTGGCCCGTTCTAATTGTTCAATACTATGCGTAGACAATCCAATAATCGCCTTTGGCCCCAATAGTTTACGTACTTGTTCTGGAGGCAAATCGTCTTGCCCAATATGAACTCCATCGGCCTTAACAGCTAATGCTAAATCTACAAAATCATCAATTAACAACAATGCGCCATAATCATATGTTAATTTCCGTAACGTTAAACATTCTTTATAGCGTTCCAAACCGGTGGTTTCCTTTTCACGATATTGCACAACCCGTATACCAGACTCAAGCATATCTCGAACTATGTCATATACAGTCCTATGGGGTGCATCTTTTTTCGACGTAATTCCATAAATCGGAACATGCTGAAATGCTTCTAAAAATTTATGCTTAGTATGTGTACTCATAGAACCTCTTCAATCCAAATTCTTTAATACATGGGATAATACAATATCCGCCTGCTTGGCAGCCGCTATTGTGACACGAGGTGCTAATGGTACTTCCTGCTTAATATCACGAGTTTCATCCCCGACAATATAACAATTATAGCTTAAACATCTTGTAATAATCTCATCACTATGTCCGAATCCTGCGATACCAGAAGCCATAATACGGCAACGCTTATCATTATGAAAAGCCTCATAAAACATCTGCTTAGCTATAGTACTATCAAAAGCCTCCACCAATACATGTGCATCTGAAAACAATTCTTGTATATTATTTTCATTTACCCGCTGATGATAGAATTCAACAGATATATCTGGATTTACCCGACGAAGTACCTCTAGTAAAGCCTCAACCTTTGGTATTCCAATTTGATGTATAAAATAATGCTGCCTATTAAGATTACTAGGCTCAACTACATCACAATCAACAATAATAAAATTTCTAAATCCACAACGTGCTAGCATAATAGCACAATTAGAGCCTAGTCCACCACACCCGGCAATTCCAATGACAGTATTACGAATAGCCTCCAGTGCTTCTTGTGAATAATATCGTTCTAGTCCTATTTCAAACTCATTAAGAGATCGCAACGTGTAGTTGCGTGTTACTTTTACCATTGTTGCCAATCCTTATATATCGGTTGATATCCCATCGACTCGAGCATATGAGCCATGTCAGCTACTGAGCGATCATCGGATATAGTAAATTGATCCGAATCATCCCCACGAGTGTGCCCCCCCACTGCAGTGGTAACACCAGCCGACATTTTCGTTACCCCCAAGCGCACCAAATGATTTCTCATATCTGCACTTTCACGGGAAGAAACGGTAATCCCGGCTCGCGGAAATGCTAATCGCAATGCCAAGATGTACTGTACCAAATCAATATCACGAACCATAAATTTAGGTGTATAACCGACCGCACAAGGTCGTATACGAGGCGTAGAAACGGCTAATTCTACATCTGGGTATATATCCATCAAGTATGACAAATGCATGCCTGTGTGCATTGCCTCCTTTCGCCACTCCGTAAGTCCCATCAATGCACCAATATTCACGGTACGAAGTCCAGCCTTACAAGCACGTTCAGGTGTGTCTACACGATATTCATAGAAACTCTTAGGACCATACGGATGCAATAGTTTATACATATGAGGATCATATGTTTCTTGGAACATTGTCATCCCATCTACACCAGCTTGTTTCAAAATGCCATATTCCTCTTCAGAAAGAGAGTAAATCTCTACACTTACACTAACAAATATATTTTTTAATACAGAAATAGCTTCTGCTATATACGATACAGGACTTTCTTTATAAGATTCCCCAGTCAACACCAATACATGTTGCAGGCCTGTTTCAGCTATGCGCAATCCTTCTTCACGTATTTCCTCCATTGATAATTTTAACCGATGAATATCACTGGTACGATTATACCCACAATATACACAACCATTTTCACAATAATTGGCAATATACATAGGTGTAAATAATTGCATGGTATAACCAAAATTGCGAAGCGACTCACGATGAGCACGCTCTGCCATCGGCTCTAAACAGTTCCTGGCTGCAGGAGACAATAAAGTTCCATAATCTTCTAAGGTGAGACGCTCTTTTTGTAATACTCGTTCCACATCACTAACAGATGTATTAAGGAAATGATATTGTAACGCACTATCATCATAATCTCGTAATACTTTTACAAATGACACGTTACTCACCAACCTTTCCCAAGAATCCCGTGAGTGGAGACGAAGCACTCCCCTCGCTTTGAACGATACCTAAGCCTGCTAGATAAGCTTGGCGACCAGCTATCACGGCATGACCAAAGGCCTCTGCCATTGTTACAGGATTAGGTGATGAAGCAATAGCCGTGTTCACCAATACAGCATCCACCCCCATTTCCATGGCTTCTGCAGCTTCAGATGGTCTCCCAATTCCTGCATCCACAATGATAGGCACATCGATTTCATTAATTAAAATTTGAATTAGCCCTTTCGTTTCAAGTCCGCGATTGCTACCAATTGGCGCAGCTAACGGCATCACTGTAGCAGCTCCAGCCTCCACCAATCGCTGAGCACTCATTAAATCCGGACTCATGTATGGAAATACCAGAAATCCTTCTCGAGCCAACACCTCAGTAGCTTTAATGGTTTCTTCATTATCCGGCAACAAATAACGTTGATCCCGAATGACTTCTATTTTAATCAAATCGCCACAACCAAGCTCCCGGGCAATCCGGGCAATACGAATAGCCTCCTCTGCTGTTCGCGCCCCAGAAGTATTGGGCATAAGCGAACAATGTTGAGGTACATAATCTAGAATATTACCCGTTGTGGATCCCATATCAGCTCGGCGCAATGCCACCGTAACTATATCGGCTTGTGATGCTTCAATGGATGCCTTCATCGTATCGAATGAACCAAACTTGCCCGTTCCCACTAACAACCGACTACTAAATACATGGTTGCCGACGCGAAATTGATCTGCTATCATTTCAGCCACCTCCTACAAAGGTAACGATTTCCAACCGATCCGCTGCCGTTAACACAATTGTTTCATAGGCGTCACGACTCACCAATTCACCATTATATTCTACCGCTACAGGTTTATCTTTATATGCTGTGCTATCTAAAAACTCTTTTAATGTACGCACCGACGTATTTACGCAAGCACCATTCACTTGAATATTCATTTCAGCCTCCTATGATAATCATTTATAGTAAGCCCCGTAAGAACACAAAAACACCGATTCCGTAGAATCGGTGTTCATATACACTCTATTGCTTCCTACGCGGGCATAATCCCGATCAGGTCCAAAGGTCAGGTACTCAAAGCCCTTTCTCAGTCCATAACATGGACTCCCTTGCATCTAATATGTTTTATTTACTTGTACTGTCAGAAATTAACCTTCAACGATAGCTGTTACAACGCCAGCGCCTACTGTGTGTCCACCTTCACGAATCGCGAAACGAAGACCTTCTTCAACCGCGATTGGAGTGATTAAT
>SAAC01000231.1 GCA_009929605.1 Negativicutes bacterium | reverse complement strand
GATATATCGCTCTTTATATACTACTTACCACTCTCGACTTTGCTCGGACAGCCGAAGCCGTAA
Organism: Negativicutes bacterium; assembly: GCA_009929605.1. GTDB lineage: Bacteria > Bacillota > Negativicutes > Veillonellales > Veillonellaceae > Veillonella > Veillonella absiana. The sequence continues at coordinate 956 of SAAC01000231.1, read as the reverse complement.
GACCCCTAAGTGGATGAAGCGGCTACAGATTATAGATTCAACCACCATTTCCTTGTTCTCTAATCTGATATTCAAAGGTGTAGGTCGTCATCCTAAAATAGGCAAGAAGAAAGGGGGAATAAAGGTTCACACGGTCATACATGCCAACGAAGGCATACCTTCTGATATCAAATTTACATCTGCAGCAACAAACGACTCTTTTATGCTTCGTCCAGGCAGGCTATCTAAGGGTGATATTGTAGCCATGGATCGTGCCTATATCAATTATGAGAAGTTTGAAGAATTAACTCAAAGAGGTGTTATTTACGTCACAAAGATGAAAAAGAGCCTACGCTACGAGGTGTTGGAAGATGTTATGTATCAGACCCCTGAAGGATATATGGAAGTTCGAATACAATACGTGGAGTTTACTAAATTGCTTAAAGATGGGCAATCCATAACACACAAGGCACGGCTAATTACCTATGCAGATGTTCAAAAAAGAAGGATTATTACGCTGCTTACCAATGATATGGAGTTTGACCCTACCGAGATTATAGCTATTTATCGCCAACGATGGGAAATTGAATTGTTATTCAAGCAATTGAAGCAAAATTTCCCACTCAAATACTTCTATGGAGAGAGTGCGAATGCGATTAAGATACAGATATGGGTGACGTTGATCGCTAATCTATTGCTGATGGTTATGAAAAGTGGTTTGACTAGATCATGGAGCTTCTCAGGATTGGCTACGATGGTAAGAATAGCTCTGATGTACTACGTCAACTTCTATAGCTTGTTCAATAGTCCTGAAAAGGACTGGGAAATGGTGTGGAAATCCGTCGCGGAGTCACCTCCAGATCCATCACTTTTTGATTAGGGGGGGCTTGGAAATGAGAAAAAGATACTCGACCGCGGGAAATCAGCAGTCGAGCACACTATTTTTATTGTTGTCGAGTTTAATCGGACAGCAATAA
>SAAC01000230.1 GCA_009929605.1 Negativicutes bacterium | reverse complement strand
TTTAGCTGGTGTTGAAGACGAAGTTTCTTCAGATCACCACACATACACAGAACCAGAAGAAGTAGTAGATTTTACGACTAAAACTGGTTGCGATTCATTGGCTATCTCTATTGGTACAAGTCATGGTGCTTACAAATTTACACCAGCTCAATGTACTCGTAATGCTCAAGGCATTTTAGTTCCTCCTCCATTGGCATTTGATGTATTGGAAGGTGTAGAAAAAGAATTGCCAGGTTTCCCTATTGTATTGCACGGTTCATCTTCAGTTCCACAAGAAGAAGTGGATATGATCAACAAATATGGTGGTAACTTGCCTGATGCTATCGGTATTCCTGAAGAAGAATTGCGTAAAGCAGCTAAATCGGCTGTATGCAAAATCAATATTGACTCTGATAGCCGCTTGGCAATGACAGCTGCTATTCGTAAAGCATTAGCTGAAAATCCAGGTGAGTTTGATCCACGTAAATATTTGACTCCAGCTCGCGAAAGCATGAAGAAACTTTATGTTCATAAAATTGTGAATGTACTTGGTAGCAACGGTAAAGCTTAAATTTTAGCTTACTAAATATGAAAAAGGATTTCACCAACGGTGAAATCCTTTTTTTTTGTTCTATGCGGTAGAGAGGTTGGTTTATTGATGGCGAACCGTACCACTTCCTGATGTTTTTACATTGACGGTAGGATTTCCGGAATAAATGATGTTTCCGGAACCTGTTATGGTTGCATCTAACGAATTGTGCGCGTATACGTACATATTTCCACTTCCTGAAATAATACACGTTACATCGTTAGCTATAAGGTTGGCTAAATGCATTCTCCCACTGCCGCTGGTGGTGGCTTTCACTGCGTTGGCAGTACCAACAAAATTGAATGAGCCGCTACCAGAAATAGTGAGCGTGAGGTCGGTGTAAGAAGTAATGGCATGCCCTGTGATATTGCCACTACCACTGATAACACATTTCTCAAGGAGTGGAAAAGGACTGTTTAAATCGATGTTACCACTACCTGCAATTTTCGCT
>SAAC01000081.1 GCA_009929605.1 Negativicutes bacterium | reverse complement strand
AATTTCTTTACATGCTTCATCTACGTATTGGGTTGGAAAATCTTCTGCGTGTCGCAGCCCAGCGTAGCGTTTTACTTCTGCTTTATTAATAACAGGAAGTATCCCATTGTATATTGCCATAATAAGAGCCTCCCTATTTTGTATAACTCTAATTGTTAGTATAGCATTTGTTGAAATAGTCATAAAAAAATCTACCTGAGTTGTTCAGATAGATTTGGATGTAATATACCATAGCACTGACCATTAATTGATATTATTAGTATAGGGGTTGCTTATAGATGTAGTCAATGAAAGTAGTGGTTGTATGAGTATATAATTTTATGATATGTTGTTATAGGGTACGACTATAGTATAAATCCTATATGGTGGGTGTCTATATTTTATGAAAATGTTTCACGTGAAACATTTAGACATGTTATATTAGATGTAATAGTGCAACTATCATTATAATAAGATAGAAAATAAGGATATGTAGGAAATTCTCTAAGATAGTTTTATGTTTATCAGAAAAGAATCCCATATTTTACTAAAATTACATGATGTCTTGTTATTTTTAGTAGAAACATATGCTATAATAAATAAGACATTAATTACAAAATAGAGGTGAATATAGTGGGCAAAGTTATAGCCATCACGAATCAAAAAGGTGGCGTTGGTAAAACAACTACATCTGTAAATTTAAGTGCATGCTTGGCAAAATCTGGTAAAAAAGTGCTTATGTTAGATCTTGATCCACAGGGGAATGCTAGTAGTGGATTGGGTATTGATAAAGATAGTTTAGAATCCTGCATTTATGATGTGTTGATTGATGGCGAAGATATTGCTAATATTATTCAACTAACAATGCTTAAAAATTTATTTGTAGCACCTGCAACTATTCAATTAGCAGGGGCTGAAGTGGAATTAGTTGGAATTGTTTCACGTGAAACAATTTTGAAAAAAGCACTTAAATCAATTAAGAAGGAGTATGACTTTATTATCATTGATTGTCCTCCATCTTTGGGGTTGCTTACATTGAATGCGTTAACAGCTGCAGATAGTGCATTAATTCCTATTCAATGTGAATTTTATGCATTAGAAGGTGTTAGCCAACTAGTAAAAACCATTACTATTGTACAACAAACATCTAATAAGGATCTTGAAATCGAAGGTGTTTTATTAACCATGTTTGATGGTCGCACTAATTTGTCTATCCAAGTAGCTGAAGAGGTTAAGAAGTTCTTTGGCACAAAGGTATATAAAACAATTATTCCAAGAAATGTTCGTTTAAGCGAAGCTCCAAGTTATGGTGAGCCTGTTATTGTATATGACCCTAAATCTAAAGGTGCTGCTGTATATAATAGCTTGGCAAAAGAAGTGGCTAAGAATACTAAGGAACAAAGTAAAAAAACTAAAGATAAGAAGAAACAAGAGGAATAATATGGTTCGTAGTGCAAATAAAAAAGGCTCTGGTCTTGGTAAAGGCTTGGGGGCTTTAATGGGAAATGCCGAAAATGTAGAAGAAGTAGTAGGCACAAAACATAAGAAGGATAAAACGATATTATCTATAGATTTGATTGAGCCTAATCCAGATCAGCCTCGTAAAAATTTTGCTGAGGATAGTTTGGTAACATTAATGGAGTCCATTAAAAATTATGGTATCGTCCAACCCATCGTAGTTCGTAAACTAGGTGATGTATATCAAATTGTAGCCGGCGAACGTCGTTTTCGAGCAGCTACTCGTTTGGGTATGACGGAAGTACCTGTTATCATCAAAGATTATAGTACTGAAGAAGTGACTGAAATTGCGTTAGTAGAAAATTTACAACGTCAAGACTTGGACCCTATTGAAGAAGCCTTCGCCTATCAAAGGTTGATGGATACTTTCAAACAAACACAAGAGGTGATTGCTGTTCGTTTGGGTCGTAGTCGATCCCATGTGGCTAACATGGTTCGTCTGTTAAAACTACCGGAAGCCATTCGTAATGATTTATCTGTTGGGGAATTGAGCATAGGTCAAGCTAGACCTTTATTGTCTTTAAAATCTGAAGCACTTCAATTAGAAGCGGTAGAAAAAATTAAAGATGGTGATTTGAATGCTCGCCAAGTAGAAAACCTTGTAAAAATACTTTCTACATCTACACAAAAAAATAGCAGACAGAAAAAAGTAGAATCTGCTGAAATTAAAGCTCTTACAGAACAATTGAAGTTACAATTGGGCTCACCAGTAGCTATTAAATTACGAGCTGGTAAAAAGGTACAAGGGAAAATTGAAATTTCTTTTAGTTCTGAATTAGAATTGGAACGCTTGATTGCCTACATGAATGATACACATGAAGATACCGTGCCAGATCATGATGTGGCTATTGAGTTCCGCGTATAATATCATATTAGAATACAATGACGTATCCATACATAGTTAACTATAGATGGTTCATAGATAACTCATCTTATTTGGTTACACTATGTGTGGGTATATTTATTATAAAGGCATATGTGTTTCCTATATGTTAGCAGTAGTATAACAATGATTTTGTAGATATGAATTGAGACATTAAGAAACATATAGTAAAGGTTATATTATGACAATGAATACACCTAAGGCTAATCGAGTCCATATTGGATTTTTTGGCCGATGCAATTCAGGTAAATCTACACTGATTAATATGTTAGCTGATCAACCAGTATCCTTAGTGGCTGATGTGGCAGGGACTACAACTGATCCAGTTAGCAAGGCTATGGAAATATTGCCCTTAGGTCCGGTGATGATTACTGATACAGCAGGGATTGATGATACATCACAATTGGGTCAATTACGTATTGCAAAAACACATGAATTAATAAAAAAAATCAACTTAGCTGTTTATGTTCTCCGTAGTGATGAAGCATTCACCGAAGACGATAAAAAATGGATTGAGGAATTGAAATTACAAGAGTTGCCAGTAGCCGTATTCATTAATGAAATTGGTGCTGGTGAAAGTCTGGAGTCAGAGTCTATACATAAGGGTAAAGAATCTACATTAAGTCGTTCTGCAGAGTTATATGTATCACAACATCCTGAATTAAATACATTAGCTACTGTAATTGGTTCTGGTAATTTTACAAGCTCTACTAATCGCCTTGAATTGTTAGATTTATTGGGTGGATTAACACCTCTTGATGCAGAGGAAGATCAATCCTTATTATCTGGATTGGTTAATCCAGGGGATACAATCGTCCTTGTGTGTCCTATTGATAGTGCTGCACCGAAAGGACGTCTTATTTTGCCACAGGTACAAGCAATCCGAGAGATTTTAGATTATAAGGGCTTGGCATTAGTGACACAGACCGAAGAGATTTCAGCTTTGTTGTTATCCTTAAAGAATCCACCAAAATTAGTTATCACCGATTCACAAGCTTTTGAGGAAGTAAATGCATTAGTTCCTGATACAATCCCACTAACATCATTTTCTATATTGATGGCCCGCTTTAAGGGAAAACTAAAAGATTTAGTATTAGGCGTAAATGCTATTAAGAATCTAAAACCTGGCTCAAAAGTACTTATCAGTGAGGGCTGTACTCATCGTCGCCAATGTGATGATATTGGTACCGTAAAGATTCCTATGTGGCTCAAGAAAAATGGATACACCGACTTAGATATGACTTGGACTAGTGGTGGTGCGTTCCCAGAGCATGTAGAAGACTATGATTTTATCATTCATTGTGGTGCTTGTATGCTCACACGTAGAGAGGTCCTTCGACGTATTGATGTCGCTGTAGTTCAAGGGGTTCCTATTGTAAATTATGGTATACTAATTGCCATGTTACATGGTATACTTGAGCGAGCGGTTAGTCCTTTTAAGGACGAGTTACAATAGAAAGGACGACATAGCATGTTTGATTTAATTCAGCCATGGCTAGGTGCTCTTGGAATTGGTCTTACCATTCTTATGTTTTTATATTGTGTTATTCTTTACTTTAAAGTGAGCAGTTTGACGAAAAAATATAAGTTCTTTATGGATGGCGAAGATGGTACAAGTTTAGAACGTAAACTATCTGTTGAAGTTAAAGAAATTCGTGATGCAGCGGCAAATTTGGAAGCCTTGTTTAATGAACAACAAACTATTCGCACTGTACAAAATAATACAATACAAAAAATTGGTTTTGTAAAATATAATGCCTTTGAAAATATTGGTAATGATCTTTCCTTTGCCTTAACATTGTTAGATGGCAATAATAATGGTGTGTGCATTTCCAGTATTTATGGTCGTAGTGAATCTCGAATTTTTAGTAAACCGATAGTGCGTGGCAAGAGCGTAGCTAGTTTATCTCAAGAAGAATTAGAAAGTTTAAATGAAGCCTTAGGCGATAAAACGAATGAAGAAGCCTTGGTGAGTGCTTCTGTAGTAAAATAAGGAAGTGAAAGTTTTTGAAATTGCCCGCTTTTATTAGTCATGCAATTGAAAGCAACGGTGACTTTTGTAAAATTACGCTGACGAAACGTCAATTACAAATCCTAATTGGTGTAGTTAGTACCTTGTTGGTGCTTTCACTAGCATTAGGCATTTGGGGCGCATTACGTCAAGCTGAATTAATACAATTACGTCAGCAAACACAGTTGCAAACTGAGCAATTAAAATTATTACAACAAAAAACACAAATGTTGGATAAGAAGATTCAAACGCTGGATGCGTTGGATCAAGAAATTCGACAAATGGTAAAAGGTGCTGAGTCTGGTCAACCATCTCAAGGAGGTGGGGAATCGGAAAAGCCTCAAGCCGCTCTATCTGACATAAGTGATGTGAATTTAACGCCATCACAAATGTCTGCTAAGTTGTCTAAAATCGATAAACAAGCGCAAAAACGTTTAGCTAGTTTCTATACATTGCGCAATATTTTAAAAGACGGCGCTAGCGCAGATATCGCGGCGGTTCAAAGTATCAATTTTGCTACTCGTTCTGGAATGATGGCAAATAGTACGACACCAAGTATTTGGCCATCGAAAGGCGTTATCACATCTAATTACGGATATCGTACAGACCCAGTATATGGTTCCTCTGCATTCCATGAAGGTATTGATATTGCTGATGATTATGCTACACAAATCGTAGCAACAGCAGCAGGTACCGTTACATTTGCAGGTCCTACTAGCGGTGGTTATGGTAATCTTGTTGAAATCGACCACGGTAATGGATTTGTTACAAAATATGGTCATAATTCGGTAGTACTTGTTACGGAAGGTATGCATGTTAACCAAGGTCAGGCAGTTGCATTGATGGGTAGCACTGGTAAAAGTACAGGCTCTCACGTTCACTATGAAGTAGATATTAATGGTACTGCTGTGGATCCAATGGTATTCTTGCCGATTAGTAATGATTAATTTGCCAACTAATAGCTAAGCAATAACTGTATAAATAATTAAAGGATAGTCCTTAAGGCTATCCTTTTTTTGAACTT
>SAAC01000229.1 GCA_009929605.1 Negativicutes bacterium | reverse complement strand
GTCTTTTTTGGTATAATTTAAATGTAAGTAGAAATAGAAAATAAGTTTAGCACTCAAGAGGTATATTGTGATTTCAATTTATCCAAAATTTTATGATGCCTTCAAGTGTAAAGGCGCCGATTGTAAGAATACATGTTGCCAGAAATGGGAAATCGATATTGATGCAGATTCTGTAGCGCGTTATGAGAGCATGCCAGGTCCACTTGGTGATGACGTACGTGCTGCTATGACCGTTACGGATGGAGTGCATCATTTCAAATTTAATAAAGATGGTAAATGTCCGTTATTACAAGATGGATTATGTCGTATTGTACTTGACCATGGTGAGGATGGACTGTGCAATATCTGTCATATGCATCCGAGGTTCTTTAAATATATTGGTGAACTAGAACTCTGTGGTGTAGGTCTATCTTGTGAGGAGAGTTGTGAACTATTAATGGGCATCGCATTTGATGAACAAGTTATTGGTGAAGATAGTGATATGAATACATACGCTAATCATGAAATGCATCGTAGTCAGAATCAAAATCTCGAATTTATTATCCCTGGAATAGAGGAAATATACCATATTGAGGATATCATAGCCGAAATAGGCATCGAATTGCCTACAGAAGATTTTCAGTTTGAACCAATACCAAGTGCAGAGGATTATAGTATGCTCTTTGACATTATGTCTGGGCTGGAGGCACTCAGTCCGAAATGGTCAGAGCAATTACATGAACTAACACAAAATCCTGAAATGGCAGCAGTGAAAACGGCTAACTATTGGGAACATTGTAATCAATCTATGTTTAATCGATTGTATCAATACATTTTGTATCGCCAACTAGATCAGGTGACAGAGCACTATCCAGATTCCGTAGTAGCTTATGCACGAGATAGTACCGAGTTCATTTTGATTTGTTCCGCTGTATTTGGAGAGCCACTAATTCAGACTGCCTTGTGGTCGGAACAAATCGAATATGATGAGGATAATGTAGAATTATTATTTAATACGTATGACGAAATATGAAGACTTGTATCCAT
>SAAC01000080.1 GCA_009929605.1 Negativicutes bacterium | reverse complement strand
ACATTAGAGGGGCAGATGATTTTTAAAGAGGCGAAGTATTTGGTCCAATATAATGCAGAAGTTCTTCAACGGGCTTGCCAGTTAACATCGTGAATCAGATTGCGTTATTCGTGTGGAGATATCCCTAATCACACCAGAAACATTTATTACCGATTTGTGGCCGGATTTGATTGCGACCTGTGGTAGTCTAAATATGCAGATTGTATCCTATGAAAATAACCCCGAAAATGCTCGTGAGATTCTCAGCAATTTAGGCAAGGATATTGATATCGTGGTAGGCAATTATTCGGAAAAAACTAAGAATTATCCTGGTTGTTCCGCCACCTACCTCTATTATGTGCCACTCAGATTGGCTGTATCAAAACGTAATCCTCTCTCTCAAAAGGATTCGTTAACATGGGCGGATCTTGATGGTCATACGGTGTGGTTAAATTCAACATCTTGGATTGATGATATTACACAGATTAAAGAGGAAATTCTAGATAATCATCCGAAAGTTAAGATTGAAGAATTCCCATTCTTTGATGTACAAATCTTTAATAAGATAGTAGGTTCTAATGATGTGCTCGTTGGTGTAGATGCGTGGGAATTTATTCATCCACTGGTAACGATGAAACCAATGGAGTGGAAATATATTTCTCCTATGTGTATCTATCATAATGAACAGCCGTCTGAAACCGTGCAATATGTACTGGACAAGGCCGTATAAAAGGTGAAAACGGAACCCTAACATCTGAATCTAAAGTTCGTTGATAGTCTAAATATACAGCTCTTACTTGTAGCAATTATGCTAATGGTAAGAACTGTTGTATTTTAGTGTTAACTAATAGTTCAAACCATACAATGACTAGTTACTTCTGTAGGTGCCTTAATCTAGATACAATAGAATCATAAGAATATGCATTGGTGAAAGTTTGCTTTCACCATTGGTGTATCCAATTTCTATCCGGATCGTTTGGCAGATATGGCATCCTTTAACAAAATTGTGCCTCATGTCAACCAAGTAGAAGTTAACCCGTTCTTCCAGCAAGTAGCAGCACAAGACAATATGAAAGACTATGGCGTTCAAATCGAAGCATGGGCACCATTTTCAGAAGGCAAAAATGATTTTTTCTTTAAAACCATTGGTGAAAAATACGGATCTATGGACTTAGCGATTATGGAAAATGGCCAATACAATAAGGATTGGGCAAAAATTCATAATATGCCAGAAGAGGCTGCTCAGGCTGCCGTAGATGTAAATGCTAAAAAGATGATTTCAGTCCACAACAGTAAATTTGCCTTAGCCCGTCATCAATGGACAGGATTTTGGCGACATCTCAAGGCAAACCATATGAATTTATGACACCAATGATTAGCGATAAAATCAGTTTGGATGATGGTACTGCTAGCACAGCTATTTCATTCCCAATTTGGTGGCGATAAATTTGCTTGACGACATGGATTTCGTCCTGAATGGCGAATCATCATAACATAGGGGAAACGATAGCAGTAGTTAAATTGAGGAGGACTTTATGAAACGAATCTTATTGGTACTAGTTAGTCTAATTATGGCCTTGGCCATTTGGGGTTGTAGTTCAAAAGCCGATAGTGCAGCACAACCAGCAAAGGTATCTACAGAAGCGGTAAAGCCTAATGGGAAGACATTAGTTGTATATTATTCATTGCCAATGACGTATGATCCAGCTAAAATGACTGAAAAAGAAGCTGATAATAGTGCAGTCATCAAAGATGGTAAAGTATATGGCAATACAGAATACTTCGCCAATGTTATTAAAGAAGCAAGTGGTGCCGATATTTTCCGTATTGAAACAGTGAAAATATATTCTGATGATTACCAAACATTGATTGCCGATGCAAAGGAAGAGCAACGTGTGAATGCACGTCCTGAAATGAAAGCCAATGTGCCTGATCTATCTCAATATGATACAATTTTCGTAGGCTACCCAAACTGGTGGGGCGATATGCCGATGGTATTGTACACATTCTTTGAAGCCAATGATTTCTCTGGTAAAACCATCATTCCATTTAATACACATGGTGGTAGCGGATTCTCTGATACTATCAATAGCATACAAAAACTAGAACCAAATGCTAAGGTGGTAAAAGATGGTTTGTCCATTAGCCGTAACGATATTAACGATGCAGCACCACAAATTCAAAATTGGATAAAATCCTTAGGATTCGGTAAATAATTCGACTTAGCTCTTATTTGTTGCCAAACCTTTTGGGACTTGTGATGAATAATTGAAAACCCTTGTTAGGACAAGCCTGTATGCTGTATTTGGCTAACAAGGGTTTTCTGATATATACTATATTATATTAGAAAGGAGCACCATGAAACGATATCTACATGTAGCACTGATTGTAGTGCTCTTACTATTGATGGCCAATCTACTAATTGGCATTGGTGTATTTCATGAATCCTTAGGCCTCATTATGGGCCTATTGGTGCTAGTACATTTAGTACAGAATAGAACCTGGTGGCAATCCCTATTTAAGGGCAAATACAATGTGCAGCGTTTTGTTTTAGTTCTACTGAATGTCGCGCTAGCCATTGGGATTGTTATCACTATGATTAGTGGCATCCGTATGTCCCATTATGTTATTCCCAATACGATATTCTTTAAACAAATGGGAACCATTCGATTGATTCACCACTATGCAGCCTATTGGGTATTTATCATTTGTGCGGCTCATGTAGGATTACATGTACCCGTTATTACCGGCCGATGGCCAGTATTAAAACGAGCACTGCAATCTCAGAATATATGGTTACAGGGAATTGTGGCATTGATTTGTTTATACGGTGCCTATGCGTTCTGGTATGAATCCTTATTTATGTACTTAACGTTTATATCGGACTTTGCATATTTTGATTTCGACCAACCAGTACTACTATTCCTATTCAACTATTTTTCTATCTTTATCTTAGTGGCAGCTATTTTCTATCGTCTCTTCGGCGTGCGTCGAAATGGGTAATTTTTGATGGTGAAAGTAGCTCATAAGGGAAACGTAAAAGAGGCATAACATGAACGATTTCATCTTTCAAAATACAACAAAAATCTATTTCGGTAAAGATCAATTGGGCCATTTAGGCGAAGAGGTTGGCGCTTGTGGCACCAGAGTATTGCTTGTTTATGGTGGTGGTTCAATAAAGGCTAATGGTATCTACGATGATGTGATGGCCGAATTAGAGCACGTTGGGGCCGAAGTATTTGAACTTTCAGGGGTAGAACCTAACCCGCGTCATACAACAGTTAATAAAGGTGCCGATATTTGTAAACGTGAAGGTATTGATATCATCCTTGCTGTAGGTGGGGGCTCTACTATCGATTGTGCTAAGGCCATTGCAGCAGCTACTTTCTATGATGGTGATTCATGGGATTTGGTGATTGGGAAGGCTGCTGTGACTAATGCTCTACCTATCGTGACAGTATTAACATTAGCGGCTACAGGTTCTGAAATGGATCCTGTAGGTGTCATCAGTAATATAGAGACTAATGAAAAATATGGGATTGGACATAGTTTATTGCAACCAAAGGTATCCTTTTTAAATCCGGAATATACATTTACTGTGAATGCATACCAAACAGCTAGTGGCAGTGTGGATATTATGGCTCATGTGTTTGATATGATGTACTTTACAATGAAACCTAAGTTTGATATGATTCATCGCATGGCTACAGAGGTATTGAGTACCGTTATTCAATATGCGCCGCTGGCCCTTAAAGAACCAGCAAACTATGAGGCTAGAGCTAATTTAATGTGGGCTTCCAGTTGGGCGCTAAATGGATTCCTCGGACGTAGTGGTGATTTTCCAACATGCCATAAAATTGAGCATGAATTATCCGCCTATTATGATATTACTCATGGTCACGGATTAGCTATAATTATTCCTCATTGGTTAACATATATTTTGACTGATGAAACAGCGCCTCAAATCAAAAAAATGGGCGTAGATTTATTCAATACTGATGAAAGTTTGAACGACATAGATGGTGCAAAAGTAGCCATTGCTGCATTGAGTACATTCTTCTTTGATACTTTGGGCCTAGATAGTAAATTGAGTGATTTAGGCATTAGCGATAAGGATTTTAAAGCCATGGCAAGGAATGCAGCTAAGGGTGGTACTTTAAAAGGGTTTATAGAATTGACGCCAGAAGATATAGAAAAGATTTTGATCGCAAGTTTATAAGGAGTAGTTCCATGAGTATTACCATTAGACCTGCAACAATAGATGATTTAGAAAACGTAAATCGTATTGAAAGTGAATGTTTCCCTGAGGCTGAGGCCGCAACGTATGATAGTTTGAAACGCCGTTTGCGTGATTTTAAAACATCCTACCTAGTAGCTGAAAAAGATGGTCGTATCGTTGGCCACGTAAATGGTTGTGTCACAAAAGAAACACATTTGATTGATGAATTATATTCCTCTAATGATTTACATGACGAAGCAGCACCTAATCAAATGATTTTTGGATTAGCTACAGATCCCAAGGAACAACATCAAGGCATTGCCTCTAAATTAATGAAAGCTTACATTGACGTAGCGAAAGAACATAATCGTGAATCTATCATTTTGACATGTAAGGACCATTTGATTCCGTTCTATTGTAGTTTTGGATTTAAAGATAAAGGTATTTCCGACTCTACTCATGGCGGCGTGCCAGCGAGGGTGCTTAAACAACTGTAGCATAGACAGAGAAAGACTCCATTTCGGAATATATCCGAGATGGAGTCTTTTTTATAGTAGATTGGGAAGTGATGAAACTTATTTTTCTACATTCGCAATGTTTACTATAATTTCAACAGCTTTTTTCATATCGTCTATGCATGCGAATTCATGACGGCCATGTAGATTTTCTACGCCGGCAAAGATATTTGGTGTAGGAATACCCATGAAGGAAATTTTAGAACCATCAGTGCCGCCACGGATTGGCTTGCAATCTGGTTCGATGCCAGCTTTTTTCATCGCGGCTTTCGCTACGTTCACGCATTCCATACGATCTTTGATGACATCGTACATGTTATAGTATTGGTCTTTTACGATAACTTCTACAACTTCACGGCCGTAGATTTCATTCAAAGTGCGACCAGCTTGTTCAAAGAATGTTTTCTTAGCTTCGAATAATTGTTTGTCGTGGTCACGGATAATGTAATTCATGCGACCAGTATCCACTTGTGTTTCCATGCTCATGAGCATAAAGAAACCTTCGCGATTATGTGTGTGTTCAGGAACGGCAGCACCAGGGAGCATGGCATCAAATTGCATTGCGAGTTTACCACAGTTGATCATGATATCTTTTGCTGTGCCAGTATGAACGGAAACGCCTTTTAACATTACGGTGCCGCTAGCAGCGTTAAATGTTTCATATTCGAGTTGGCCGAGGCTTTCACCATCGATAGTGTAGGCATAGTCCACAGGGAATTTTGATACATCGAATTTGTCCGCACCGA
>SAAC01000228.1 GCA_009929605.1 Negativicutes bacterium | reverse complement strand
GTGTTAAAAAAAGGTGAAATTAAAATGATAAAGAAGTTTTTAGCTGAGGGATTGAGTAAAAGTGCTATTGCACGAAAGCTTGGTATTTCAAGAGATACCGTAAGACGTTATGCCAATCTTCCTGATGATTATATTCCCCATATCAATCGACCTCCCGTGATCAACAGCGTTGATCCCTATTTACCCCATATTGCAAAGATGCTAGAGATGGCAGAAGCACAGAAAAGTGAAATTCCTTTAACGGTCATTTATGAAGAGATTAAGAAGCTAGGCTATGATGGAAGTTTACGATGGCTTCAGCAAGTGATTGCACGTTATGAGCTAAGAGCACGGGCTAAAAGTGATGAACCTATTATTCGCTTTGAAACCAAACCTGCCCAGCAGATGCAAGTCGATTGGATAGAGTTTCCAAAGGATAATTTATCGGCTTTCGTTGCAACAATGGGATATTCTAGGGCTTCGTATGTGGAATATGTGAACAATGAGAAGATAGAGACACTTATTGGATGCCATATGAACGCTTTTAACTACTTTGGAGGTGTTCCAACGGAGTGTTTGTATGACAATATGCGAACGGTTATTTTAGGACGTAATAGCTATGGCAGGGGCAAACATAAACTCAATCCTCTCTTTGAAGACTTTGCCAAACATTGTAGATTTAGCATTAAAGTCTGCAAACCTTACCGTGCTAAGACCAAAGGAAAAGTGGAGAGGTTTAATCACTATCTACGGTATAACTTTCATAATGGGTTGCGTGTAAAACTGGAGATGAAGAACTATGCACTTACCTTGGAAAATGCGAATGCAGAAGTGTTGAAGTGGCTTGATACAACCGCCAATCGTCGTATTCATAAAACGACATTGCAAGTACCCTTTGAATTGTTGGCACAGGAGCAGCAGCAACTGCATCCTATGCCTAAAGCCTATCAAGGAATCCACCCTAAAGCTTTGATTGAAAGTGTAGCTAAAAAATATACACCAATCAATTCATATCAAGACATCGATAAACTCTATATTCCGAATCGTGATATTCAATGTTAC
>SAAC01000227.1 GCA_009929605.1 Negativicutes bacterium | reverse complement strand
AAGGATCTGAACCAGCGGGATGTTATTGCCGTAAAAAAAACGGTTAGCGGATTACTTAAGTTGTTGTTTCCTGATGGGGCTTATCAGAAAGAGGATGTGCGTAGGTGTTTGGAGTATGCGTTGGTGGGACGCCGCCGCATCAAAGAGCAGTTAAAGAAAATTGGAGGCTTGGAGTTTTACGACGTGCATTTTAGTTACATTGATTTGGATGATAATGAAGAGCATTATGTAAGTACTCCCGAATGTGGTGGTTCGGCTCTGATTCCTGAAGGTGATCTTCCGGCAGGTACGCTTTATACCGTTGCCAACCAGCCGGATGGTGGGAATAAAGGGTTAGTGAGAATAGATTTGCAAAAGATGCCGGGTAATGGTAAATTTAGCCATACCGGTTTTGGAAGTGGTAAGGCTATAAGCGACGAATTGAAAGAGGCTGTTAATTATTTACGCTCCAACCTGAACAGGGTTACTCAGAATGCCCGGTATTCGGATTATGAGTTTCACATGAAAGCCACGGATATAAACGGCTTGGGTACACTTAACGGTTTGGAGTTGGCTATATTTATCTCGTTGGTTTCGGGGATAACAGAACGAATTTTACAGCCTCAGATGTGTGTTCTTGGATCGATGAGTATTGGTGGAGTTGTACTTGGAACGGAAGATTTACCCGGAGCACTTCAAGTTGCCCATGATGCCGGAGCCAAAAGGATACTAATACCCGCCGTAGATATGGCTCAATATTCCAAAGTACCGGCAGATCTGATTTCTAAGTTTAGTTTGGAAGTCTATGCCGATCCTGTAGATGCCGCTTATAAAGCATTAGGAATACGATAGGGTAAGTGTTTGCTTGTGGGGTACTTAAAGTCCACTCCCAGCAAAGCCATTTTATCATTGCTGAATAAAATAGCTTTGCTGGGAGTGGACTTTAAAATATATTAGGGGACCGGGTTGATAGGTGTATCTGTACTTGAACCTCCTCCAATCGTGATGGTGTCGCCAGCTGCCATCGGTTTATCTTCGGTTGTAATTCCAATACTATTAGCCAT
>SAAC01000226.1 GCA_009929605.1 Negativicutes bacterium | reverse complement strand
TTCATCGTCAAATTCTGCTAATTCTGGTGGACGATATTTGTTTATAACATAAAGAATAACATCTTTATTTTTAGAGATATACAGATCATCAATCAGGCTATAAATCGCGACAACTGCACCAATAACAAACCACAAAGCAAATGGAGAGATAATCATTTAAGATCCTTTTCGTCAATTAGAATAGTAACAAACAATGGTATACAACCTGGGCACAAATCTTTACCAAACTTTTCCATTACATCCCAAAGTGGTAAGGTAATCATACCATTTTTAACTCTAGGATCTATATACTCAGCTATTCGTTTATTTGCAAAATCGGTAGCTAAATCTGAATTGTGCTCGTAGCTATAATCAGTCCAGAATTTAGTGTGATCATTTCTAAGATACTCTAGTACAGCATCAGTTGCTGGAATCTGAACTAGACTGTTGAGATTTAGCTCTTTCACGTTCTTCTCTCCGACGTTTGCGTTCCTTCATCATGTGGGCTGCTACAACCTCATGATAGTAATCGTTAATGTTACCTTCAGGTAAGAAATGTTTAATCGTTTCTAGCTGACAGATAACACGGTAAAGATGTTTATTTGGCAGACATAGTTTCATGCCCATAACAAAACCAGAGAAGCCTGGAACACTGAACATGGGTTGGGCTTCTACGTTGCCCGTGGGATTGATACTAAGTTCAATCGAGATATCCATTTTCATACTATAAAGCTGGCAATATTCTCCATTACCAGACCTTAACCAAACAGTGAAATCCTCATCAATTTGATCTTGGATTTCTGTAATTGCAAATTTAATTCTAGGGTCTAAATTATTCATCTTCACCTTCAAAGTCGCAATCATAACGACAAGTAAAAGAACTAGAGCTATTAGTACGTTGAGTAGTTATCTCCCCACGTTTGCTAATAGTAACGGCTGGAGTAGAGAAGTTTTTGTTAGTGTATACCTCTACTTTACCATTACGTTCCCTAACATCACGAACTTTACCATACTCGGTAATAATGCCGTTCTGTTGTACCCTAACATTACCATTCTTCATAGAAACTTTGGTAGATGC
>SAAC01000225.1 GCA_009929605.1 Negativicutes bacterium | reverse complement strand
ATAGTCACCGTATACGTTCCAACTGCATCTGCTAAAAAATAACCTGTTTCTGCGTCAACTTCTGCGTTGGCACTAGTTGGAGTAAGAGCATAGGTGATATCACCATTACTGTTGGAAGTTACTAACGTCGAAATGTTTAATTCAGCATTACCTGCAGCATCTAGATTAATCGTTTGTGGACTTGTTACTGCCAACGTAGTAGCATCACACGCAATACAGATAGGAGTAGAATGGTAAGTCGTAACAGAACCAGGAACAAAAGTATGAGAACCAAGATAATCCCATGTATCCTGTGCATACCCTATCCATTCTGAATCTGATGCGTTCGTTCCTGAAGAAATTGTCCAATTCGTGTTTCCGTTACTTATCGATGATTTGCGAACAATTGTGTGATCTACACCATATGTACTATAACCAGCGACAGGTATAGTTGTGCTTGAAGTAGGGTCTCCAAAAACATCAATCAAAACATCGTTTTTAAATAACCCCATAGCATCATTTCCGGTAAAAGAAACGATTTTTCCACCTGCAACTGTTGTACTATAGGTAATCTTCAAATCTGCCTGAGCAAGAATAATTGAATTTGCATCTGCTGTAGAAATAACATATACATCATTATTAGCAAGCGTGCCTGATAAAGCTAAATAATACGAAGAAGTTGTTTCAGTTGGCCAGCCAGCGCCATTATATGATTGTTTTAGAGTATATGCTGACAAATCAACTGATGTACCTGTTCCGTTAAATATTTCAATATATTTATTATTACCTGAACCCTCACTGTATTCTGAAATAAATAAATCTGTTGCATTTCCACCACCTGTTGTTTTTTTATACACCGCATATAATGTTATATTAGCGGCTGGTGTATAGCTTGCTCCAGCTGCCAATAGAGTTGGAGCGGTAGTTGTTTCTGTGGTTACAAGAGCCGTTTCTGACCAACCAGCAAACGTCCAATCGTACGGCGAAGTAGCACACGAACCTGCCACAGCTGTTGGCAAGGTTATCGAGGCGCCATAAGAGGCTTGTTGTATGGACGATACCGCTGTACCCGTTCCTACATCA
>SAAC01000224.1 GCA_009929605.1 Negativicutes bacterium | reverse complement strand
CATCTCAGCTTGCATTTTTTGTACTTTTTTCATCATGCCTTGCATGTTGCCCATACCTTTACCGAACATTGTTGTTCCTCCTATTATTGTTTAATTCATCAGTATTTACATTGAATAATTATTTATTATATATCATATCATTGTGAAAGTTTCATTAGAGTTCTACTCATGTATACCTCGGGATATCAGTCCCCTTATATTCTTGGGGGTGCGGTAACCGTTTCGGTAATTTTTAGTTAGTCCTCTTTAATAACCTCAACGATGATGTCATTATCTTCTGACAATTTCTCTAGCGTTCCTGCCAATAGAGGATTATTTTTCTCCTCTTCGGACATATTATCTGGGTCCCATGGATACTCAGATTCTATGATTACCTCAGTGGGTTCCTGTACATTCCCTTGATTCACCGGGTTGGCAGTGTGATGAACTGCAGGCCCTTGCGAGTTTTCCTCTGTTTGAGTTAATCCTTTAGGTGGCCTGGGTTTGATAGGTTCATCACCAAAGCCTTCGATAGGGATATCCTCCTCACGGGCTGGTTTCGCCTTTGGTTTAACAGCATTGCTGCCTGTTTGATCCGCCGCTTGCCGGTATTGCTTATACTCAGGACTACCTACCATAACTGCATCTACGGAAACTCCACGACCAGTCATACTTTGGAAGGCATCAAAAATATCTTTTTTATGCACATCGTTAGACAACATTTTTAAATACGTTACCGATTTGAAAGCAAACACTGCATGTACATGATCAAGAAAAATCAATTGGCCAAATCCAAGCATCGTAGCTACCATAGCGCGGCTCGTATCCTTTAGATATTTTACCACGTTATGTTGAATCGTACTATATTCCGCTTTGTTCACAACACCCTCGCCGATTGCGACTGGTGCGGTACTTGTCTGTTGCCGCGCTCGCGCTGGTGCACCTGTTTGTGCTGAGGATCCAGTTGGCGGAACCGTACTTTTGGGCGCAGGTCCACGACTAGATTCTCGAGGAGGTACTGCTCCTGGCGGTACCATTCCTGGATTTTGATTGCCTCTTGATGGCATAGTTCCCATTGGCGGTG
>SAAC01000223.1 GCA_009929605.1 Negativicutes bacterium | reverse complement strand
GAATGCTAATGCAGTTCAAGAAGAACTATTAAGAAGTGCTACCATTAATGCTCGTCAAAAAGCAGAAATTTTATGTGATGGCGCCGGTAGTAAACTAGGTCAATTATTACGCATTGATTACAACTGGTCTGAGATTAATATTTATTCCCGTACGCAGTATGTGGCAGAAGACATGGTGATGTACAATTCATTATCTAGTATCGATATTGAACCAGATGACGTGGAATGCGAAGACACGGCTACATTTGTATGGACGATAGAGTAATAGAGTAAATGTATAAAGAGCTGTCATTATCCTGTGCAAGGGGCCGTTAGTTATATGGTAGTGTGGATGCTAATAGCAATTAGGGAATTAAACGATGATAGTCATTAGTGGAGTATAGCGATATGTTTTATGATTCATTTGAACGACAACCGAAAAAGCGAAAGGAATCGGTACTGACAGAGGAACTAATCTATGAAGTGTTATCCGTAGTAGAGGAGATTCCCTATGGCAGAGTGGCGACGTATGGACAGATTGCTAAACTCATCGGTAGAGATAAGAACTCACGCCTTGTAGGGAAGATTTTAAGTAATGCTGATTACTATGGTAAATACCCATGTCACCGCGTGGTGAATCATGCGGGCCGACTCGTACCAGGTTGGAAAGACCAACGAGATTTGCTCATAGCCGAAGAGGTGGCTATGAAGAATGAGGAGCATGTGGATATAAAAAGATATAAGTGGGATTTGTAATTATGATGATGTAAGGGGGAATAAACTATGACAAAGATATCGACAAGAGAAGAGTTGTCATCAGTTGAAATGAATAAAGAAAATAACTTTACAATTAAATACAGTCTTGGTAATCAATATATATGACAGAACATACAATAGAACAGATTCCCTGCTATATTGAGGCTCATATAGTTTCTAAAAGTGCACAGAATATTCATGTCATATATCTCGGCATCGATGAGCACGATTTAAAAGGTTTAGAGACCACATGTGAGTTAATAAAAGAATCCTGTCCAGATTGTTCCTACATCATCGTCTCCTATATGCCTGGAGACTGGAATACAGA
>SAAC01000222.1 GCA_009929605.1 Negativicutes bacterium | reverse complement strand
TTCTAACTACGAACGAAGAAATTGAAAAAGCATACAAAGTTGTCCGCGATTTATTTATCTTTACTAATAAACGTCTGATTCTTGTAGATGTCCAAGGATTGACAGGCAAGAAAATCGAATATCAATCCATTCCTTATAAAAATATTACACATTTCAGTATTGAAACGGCTGGAAATTTTGATTTAGATGCGGAATTAAAAATATGGATCTCTGGCATGGGCGCAGTGCCAATCGAAAAAACTTTCAATAAGAACTTGAATATTTATGAATTACAGAGTGTACTAGCAGAATATGTATTGAATGCATAATAATGAAATACTCTCTAATGAAAGCGACAAGACCAGCCGTCTTGTCGTTTTTTTCATAATTTCTAGCATAAATGGTTCTAAAACCTTTTACTGAGATAGTTTTAAATGCTTTTCATTAAATAGTTTTATCCTATAACAAACTATATAATATAAATATTTCTCTATATCTACATATCATGATACTCTAATAACATCCTCTTCGATAATTATCGATATTCAAGAAATACTTGAACCACTCAATAGCTTTGATATCTTTTGAATTTTCGATATTTCAGTGTATTACATGACTAGTATAGATTGGAGATTTACATGACATTACAAGAACGTATTAATCAAGGCCACATGAGCACCTACCAGTGGGGTATTGTGCTACTGGTCACATCGTTGAACCTACTGGACGGGTTCGATGTATTAGCCCTCGCCTTTACAGCATCTGCCATCAAGTCCTCCTTTGGCCTTAGCGGTGTAGAATTAGGATATTTATTGAGTGCTGGCCTCATCGGCATGGCCGTCGGTTCCATCGTATTGGCCCCTATTGCTGATACCATCGGCCGACGTAAATTGATTATCTTCTCACTGCTGTTATCTACCATTGGGATGTTTGGATCAGCCATTTCGATGGGCGTTCTAAGCCTCGGTATTGCTCGTGTCATTACAGGCCTCGGTGTAGGTGGTATTCTGGTGGGCACGAATGTAATCGTCAGCGAATACGCCTCTAATAAATGGCGCAACCTTGCCATCAGTATCTTCGCCTCTGGCTTTGG
>SAAC01000079.1 GCA_009929605.1 Negativicutes bacterium | reverse complement strand
TTTAAACAAGATACCATGCTCAGCGGACAACCCAGACCCAACCATAATAGATGTTGGTGTAGCCAAACCTAATGCACATGGACAAGCAATAACAAGTACCGCAGTGGCATTCATCAACGCAGTTTCGATGTCACTACTCATAACGAAATACCAAACCACAAATACAAGGGCCGCAATAGCGATGATAGCTGGTACGAATACCGCAGATACGCGGTCCGCAATACGTTGCACCGGTGCTTTGGAGGTTTGTGCTTGTTCAACGACCTTAACGATTTGCGCTAGAACTGTTTCACCGCCGATTTTTTCAGCTTTCATAGTAAAAGTACCAGTCAAATTCAATGTGGAACCTACTACAGGGCTGTCCACGGATTTTTCTACGGGCATACTTTCACCAGTGAGCATGGACTCATCAACCGTAGATGCACCAGATAATACAGTACCATCAACCGGAACCTTTTCGCCAGAGCGAACCTCTAGGACATCGTCATGTTCCACTTGATCAAGAGGTACGTCCACGAATGCACCGTCACGAAGCACATGCGCTGTATGCGCTTGAAGACCAATCAATTTTTCGATGGCCTCAGATGTACGACCTTTGGCACGAGCTTCGAGGTAACGACCAAGCAAGATGAACGTTACAAGCCATGCGGATGTTTCAAAATAAATCCCCACATGACCGAGGACAGGGCGGAATATCATATTATACGTGCTGAATAAATAGGCTACCGTTGTCCCCATCACAACAAGCACATCCATTGTTAATGCGCCACTGCGCACAGCAGCCCAAGCATTTTTATAGAACACAAGGCCCGGTCCAAATTGAGCAACGGTGGCCATAAGGAACTCGCCCCACACAGGGATGGCGCCGTAGCCCATGCGATGGAACGCCATATTAATCATCATTGGCACCGCCATACAGGCAGCGATAATAACCTTCGTCATCAAGGACTTTAATTCCGCATCATGTTTTTGTTTTGCCTCAGTATCAATGGTCGGTATACCGGTATCCCGTAGCTCTGCCACACCGAAACCTATATTTGTGATAGCTTGAATGATATCCTCTTGTGTAGGTCCCCCTTCAGCAACAGCTACATTTGCTTTTTCTGTTAACAAATTGACCTTAACACTATCAACGCCATCCAATTTTTTCACAGTATTTTCAATACGCGCAACACAAGCCGCGCAGTGCATACCGGTGATACTTAGATTAATTTCATTTTCTGCTGCCATAATGGCATCTCCCTTCTCTATTTACATACATTGTCATACTTTACAGGTTTAGAATTCTGTCTCTCGATTGCACCATTGCTGCACACAATGTATCACAACTGCATCTTACACTTATTTATGCAATGCTTTATAAACACTCATCAACTCATCAATGGCTTCCTTTTCGTGGCCCTTTTGAATGGCATCAACCACGCAGGACTGTGAATGACTCTCTAACATGGCCATACCCACTTGATACAACGCCGCTCGAGCCGCTGCAATCTGCTGCAACACATCGATACAATACCGATGATCCTGCACCATCTTTTCGATACCGCCCACTTGACCTTGGATTCGTCGCAATCGGCGAGATACTTTTTCTACTTCCATATCATTTAACATATGACGACTCCTTTTCTATCATCGTGAAAGCACCCTCGCTCGTTATAAATTTATTTACTAACGATACCTTGGGTCACCTTCGCAGATATGCATAATCATTTTGAAACTAACTCTAGTTTAACTGATTTAAGTATATACCCCCCACCAGTATTTGTAAATATGGGGGTATACAGTATTATGGATATCAAATAGACCTATAAAGCCCCTGTAACAATGTACTTTTCAGAATTCACCTTCTTGCAGTTATATAGGGGGTATATTTCAACTCACCAATTTAGTGCATATATTATTTGATAATTTTCTAAATAAAAATCACGACTTATTATTCATATCGCAGAATAACAAGTCGTGGATACCTTCAACTATTCATTTTTTCTATAGTTCTAATGCAGTCTTTAATCCAGCTATGCGTGTATAGCCTTTAACAGAATCATCATAAGCAATCCGTCGCCGCTAGTGTTATCTTATTGAACTTACGTTCTTTTCTCTGTAACTCTACATTCTTACGAATACGCTTATACTGCATAATCCCCCCTCCTTCTTTCAAAAATGAACCCTCTATACTTTCGCAGTGACATTCGGCTCTGCCGTCAGGAGCAAGAAAGTATAGAGGGTTCATTTCACTCCTACATTCGGCAAATCCGTCAGGAGCCTAGAAAGTATAGCTTGGTCATTTATTAAACTGTTTTTTAGCTATGTATTAATTTAGCGGCAACAAGGACCATATCCGCCCATCATCATACCTGGGCCATAATTTGATGTATTATTAGCACCCATCATACCGTAACCATTCATCATCATTGGTCCATAACCGTTCATCATAGGACCGTAACCCATCATGCCTTGACCATTGCCCATCATATAGGAATCAGGATTATTAGATGCATATTCTTTCATATTTTTCATATGTTGATCGAAATTAGCATTCATTTGTTCCGCCTGATCCTTAGTCAAACGACCGCTCTCAACAGCTTGTTTCATCATAGATTTATGATTACTTTCCATTTGAGAAAAGTATTGTTCTTGCGCATCTGTTAATGATGCTGCGTTAACCTGTGCACTTTCCAATGTGAAAGTCCCACCTACACCAAGCAAACATACAAGTACTGCAGCTATCAATTTACATTTTTTAGTCATAACAAGTACCTCCTTCTGTTAGTTCTTATTATATACCTATACTCCCTCTTTGTACATAAGAGGGTATCCCCTACAAACTCAGTGTTCATCTGCACTACCAATTCCTACTCTCCAAGGGTATAAGCTTTTCCATTTTCAACTGCATCCGCAGAATCGCAAATTACATATATTTTTCCGTATGCCCATAGAACATAAAATCTCCAAAATTCCTCTCTCAGGCCATTCACCGTACAGTCAGAACCGTAAATTCCACCACTTTCCGCCTCCCACGTAGAATGCCAAATACCCAAGATACCCGCTCTCAACTCATTCTCCGATACAACGAGAGCCGTAAATAACACCCATTGCCCCGCCCCCTCTACCGTAGAATGCAAAATGCCCCTAATATACTTACGTAGCGACATTCGGCTCCGCCGTCAGGAGCCGAGGAAGTATATTAGGGGCATTTACATTATAATCCTTTTTGTTCTATCCCACTAAACACATATCCCAAATGACCAGTATAGTTCATCAATACAAGACGCCACACGCCTTTATCGCATTCCAATACATTCACACAGGTATTATCTTGTTTGATTTGCCAAAAGTGTTCCATGCCAAGACCTAGCACATCACAGATGATAGCTTTATTCACCGCATCATGGGCTGCCACCAACACAGTTTTACCATCATAGGTGTCTACATATTCATCAAAGGCTTCACGTACACGTTTACGCACATCCTCTAAGGATTCCCCACCTTCACCAGGCATTTGCACTAAATGAGGTTCTGTATGCCATTGATGGAACATATCTGGATATTCCGCAGAAATATCCGTAGATAGTTGGCCTTCCCATACACCATGATTAATTTCTGTTAAGCGACCATCGGCAATTACTTCTTTGCCTTGATGATTCGCACAGAACTCTGCAGTCATAAAGGAGCGTTTAAGGGGACTTGAAATATATACATCTACTGGCATATCTTTCAATGCTTCACCTACTAACTTACCTTGCTCTAATCCACGTGGACTAAGGTCTGTATTTTCTTGACCTTGATAACGGCCCTCTACATTCCAATTCGTTTCACCATGACGCACCAAAATAATTCGTATCATAAGATCTCACTTTCATCATTAAGAATCTGCATCAAGTCTATCGCGATGCAACACTATACACCTATCAAAAAAACGTACATAACAGGCGCCAAAATAACGGTGCCTGTTATGTGTTTAACTATTAATGACCAGCTTCGCAGTTGATCAATTTAACTTCCAAAATACCTTCGATAGCACGAAGTTTAATCATAATATCATTAGAGATATCTGCTTGTACTGCTACAGCCATGATATTAGTGTCCGTATCAGTTGTTTTACCTACTTGCATGCCTGTAATATTGATACCTGCCTCACCCAAGATAGTGGAAATTTGACCAATCATATTAGGACGATTGTTGTGAGGTGCCAATAACAAGTAACCTTCCGGCGTAAAGTCCATACGGTAATCATCAATTTGGATTATTTTTGCTTCATTACCATTGAATAATGTACCTACGATAGTATGAGTATTTTTTTCCGTTTTCAATGTCAATGTCACTGCATTTGCCACTGGTTTATTACCTTGGGATTTTACTTCTTTCACCTCAATATCGCGAGCAGTAGCAATATTACGAGCATTGACAAAGTTAACTGTTTCTTGAAGAATTGGGCTCAACACGCCTTTCACAGCGGTAGTAGTCAACATTTCAGTTTCTGTATCCACTAATTCACCATTGTATTCAACGGTAATTTCTTTCAACGCACCATCTGCAATGTACGTACCAAGGATACCCATGCGTTCAACCAAACCAAAATATGGTTCGATTTTTTCGTATACAGCCTTAGGAATTGGTGCCATGTTAACTGCCGTTGCCACTGGTTGGCCATTTAATGCATCGATAACACCTTGTGCTGCATCGATAGATACGGCCAATTGGGCTTCCTCTGTATTAGCCCCCATATGTGGTGTGATGATGATGCGATCAAGACCTAGGAATGGATTATTATCAAGTGTTACAGGTTCGTTAGGGAATACGTCTACCGCTGCATCTGCAACATGACCAGATTTGATATTTTCTGCCAATGCCTCTACATCAAGAACAGGGCCACGCGCTACATTGACTACGCGAACGCCTTCTTTCATTTTTACAAATTCATTTGGTCCAATCATACCACGAGTTTCTTGTGTCAACGGTGTATGCAATGTGATAAAATCAGACTCTTTCAACAATGTATCAAGCTCAACGAGTTCAACACCTAATTGACGGGCACGTTCCTTAGAAATATATGGATCATAACCAATTGTACGCATTTCAAAGGCTTGCATACGTTTTGCAACACGGGAACCAATACGACCAACGCCAATGATACCTAGTGTTTTATTTTGCAATTGTACACCTGTATATTTTTTACGATTCCATTCGCCACTCATGAGACTGTTGTGTGCTTGTGGAATATGACGAGTTGTAGCGAGTAACATAGCACAAGTATGTTCTGTGGCTGCCATCGTATTGGAATCTGGTGTATTACATACAACGATACCGCGTTCTGTAGCTGCTTTGATGTCGATATGATCAACACCGGCGCCGGCACGACCAAGAGCTTTCAATTTTTTACCTGCATCCATGCCTGCAGCCGTTACTTTTGTAAGGGAACGCATGATGAAAGCATCGTATGGTGGAATTACCTTGATAAATTCTTCTTCTGAAAGATTTGGTGTTACATCCACTTCAAAACCTTGGCTCTTAAGTAGTTCAACACCTTTAGGCGAAACATCATCTGTTACTAAAATTTTCATTGTCATTTTAAATCCTCTTTCTATACTTTCTTAGAAAATACGCCTCTATAAAGAATAGTTTCATATATACCGATACTACATAATTTCATATATATCGCTACTACATGAATATATACATACTCGCTAATCATTAATCTTGATGTAAC
>SAAC01000221.1 GCA_009929605.1 Negativicutes bacterium | reverse complement strand
GGTCAACCTTTTGTTGAAAATGTAAACCCTTTGTTCTTTAGCTATGAGAACTCTTTAGGTTTACAATACATTCACGAAGCTGGTTGGTGTTGTTATGAGATGGATGTTACATTGACAGAACTACATGACAGACTCTACGATAAGCTTACAGAAAAGCAATTAAGTGCGATAATGGAGAAGATTGATTACAACGGCCAATCACAGTCCCATCCTCTAGGTACAAGTGCTACTGATTACAATCACATCGTTACAAAAGTAAGCAATACTAACGAAAACCCACTAAATACTTCAAATATTAAACTGTACCATGTAGCATGGCAGTCCTTTAAAAAGATTGGTTTTGTTTCGATAGTGAACGAAGAGACACAACAACTTGAAGAGATACAAGTAGACGAACAATATAAGCCAACAGGTCAAGAATATTCAATAGAATGGAAGTGGATACAAGAGGCTTGGGAAGGGTATAAGATAGGCACTGGTGATGAAGATGAAGACTACATAGGCGTGCAACCTGTTGAATACCAACACGTATCGGCAGACAATCCTAATTCTCAAAAATTACCTTACACCGGTGTAATCTACAATAACGATAATACTGAGAGTAAGAGTTTGGTAAGTATTATGAAACCACTACAATATATTTATATTACGTTGTGGTACCGTCTTGAGCTTACTTTAGCTAGAGACAAAGGTAAAATCCTAAACATGGACATATCGCAGATACCTAAATCTATGAACATTGACGTGTCAAAATGGATGCACTATCTTACTGCACTTGGTGTAAACTTCATTAATCCTACGGAAGACGGTTGGGATATAACAGGTAGAGAGGGTGGTAAAAGTGCCCAGTTTAATCAAATCTCTGCACAAGATCTAACGATGTCTAACTCAATAATGCAGTACATACAGTTGCTTGAAAAAGTAGAACAAATGGTATCAGAACTGTCAGGCATCACCAGACAACGGCAAGGTTCCATATCGTCTAGTGAGCTTGTAGGTAACGTAGAACGCTCTGTATTGCAATCTGCAAACATTACAGAACCTTGGGTATGGCAGCACAATCAAGCTAAACGACA
>SAAC01000220.1 GCA_009929605.1 Negativicutes bacterium | reverse complement strand
TTCTAGTAGCCCGGCTTTAACGATTTTCCTGACGTCAGGAAAATGCAAAGACACCGCGTTTTCACTGGCTTTACAAGCATCGATTGCTTTTAGGATTACTTTGTGGAAGTTTTCCCATTTTCCATAAGTAAGTACTGTTTGTAACTCTCGCGCTAGCCAATACTCCGAGCCATCATCTCTAACGTGTTTAATTGATTGAAATGGGTTAGTAGCATGAGTTTCTGTAACAGCACCTGGTCCTGCTGACTCATCAAAGAAGAAGTAATACATATTGACCTCCTATTCACACTTTAAATACACACTATTTTAAAAGTATTACTTTTGTAAACTGGATTTAGAGCCGTAATTGATTTGATTCTATTATAGTAAACTTCCAAATGTATCACAATACACCATACCCTATGTTCCTAGCAGTGACATTAGTCAACACCATTTCTTTTTGATATATTCTTGCTAATGAACTTACACACTAATGTACCTATGGTACAATATGGGATATAGATTAACTATTACACTGAATATATAAAGGATACAATTGTGAAGATTCGAACTATGACGGATCGTCTAGAAGCAGTGTTCACCATTATCCCTACAGCGAATGCTATTGGCGATATTGGTACGGATCACGGCTATATGGCGGTCGAATTATTAACGCGAGGCAAAGCCCAGCATGTTATCGCAGGGGACGTGAATAAAGGTCCATTGGCCTCTGCGGCAGCATACATCAAAAAACGTGGATTAGATAATAACATAGAATGTCGATTAGGCAATGGATTACAGGCTACGAAGGTAGGCGAGCTACAAGGTGCTGTGATTTGTGGTATGGGCGGATTCCTCATGCGAGACATCGTTGAGGAAGGTCCAGAATTATTAGATTTTTATGTATTGCAACCACAAAATGGGCAGGCAGAATTACGCCAGTATATGGTACAGAGGGGATACAAAATTCTTCGTGACATTGTCATGACCGATATGGGTAAAATGTACCAAGCCTTTTTGGCAGTTCGTAGTGATGTTGTGGAACAGTACATCTCAGAAAGTGGTCCTATTACACCAAAACGTGTAGTGGAAGAAAAT
>SAAC01000078.1 GCA_009929605.1 Negativicutes bacterium | reverse complement strand
ATGCATCCTGGGGCGCAAACATTGGAATACGCGACAATCGTTAAGTTGACTCGGACCCTTGCCATCATCCCGATTTGTCTCGGTTTGGCTAGCTATCAGGTGTACAAGGATAAACAAACTGCCACTGGTGAAAGCGACAGTTCTGTTAACATCGCAAAAATTTTCCCACGTTTCGTTTTGTACTTTATCCTGTGCTCCATCATCACTACAGTAGCCACTTACTTTGGTGCTAATTCTACCATCTTTAGCATGTTCAAAGGTATCTCCAAATACCTTATAATCATGGCTATGGTCGCCATCGGTTTAAATACGAATATAGTAAAACTCATCAAATCTAGTGGTTCCTCATTGGCTCTTGGTTTCACTTGCTGGGTATGCATCGCCATCGTCAGCTTGTGGGTACAACACATGATTGGATTGTGGTAAGCCGATTGTTCTAAACCAAGCGAAATCATTCGTCTCTATGATTATTTGAACAATCCTCTATTAACAAGTTTATAATAAAAATGAGCACTCACGTTATCAATTGTGAGTGCTCATTTTTTACTTATTGAGTAATTCTTTAAATGTGTCTGTAAACGGTTTCACATATTCATTCGTATTTTCCAATGGATTAAAGAAACAATAATTCCGTTCTAGCGGACGCCCTTCTGAAGCGAGCCATGATTTTCAGTACGCCTCAGCTATTGCGGCATTAGCTAGAATTCTGTAACATCCTGAGATTTTGAAAATCTAGAATGAATCATATAAGCCGAGATAAAAAACGCAAAGGCCGTTGACCAAAATACAGCGGCATAGCCAAATTCCTTAGCAATCAAACCACTGCAGAATGGCCCCGCCACATTACCTAAAATAGATACGCTAGACACAACGCCAAATACAATACTGCGTCGTTCCACAGGCACATTTTGAGAAATCAACGTATTAGCCGTCGGCATGATAAAGCCCATAGCAAAGCCCGCCAAGGCGCGGAAAGCACCGAGTCCCCAGATATTCGGCATCAAGTACTGCATGATGAAGAATACACCAACACCGATGGTAGCGGACACAAGAATCTGTGGCATCCCCATTCGTTTTGTAAGCCGGCCAATAGATAAAGAAGCCAACGCACTAAATAATCCTGCAAGGAAAATAACAATACCTACGATAGTGGCTACAAAGGCTTCGTCCACATCCATGTAATGTTTAATATACAGCGGTAAAATCGGACCAATACCAGTAATACCAAAGTTACAAAGGAATTGCATAAATACGAGCAAGCGAACCTTGGGAATACTCAAGAAATATTTAATTAAGCTCAATTGTGATGTGCCACGATCAATTTTATGTTTATGCTGAATGTTTGGCATCAAAAATGCCACCCCGAGGAAGCACATAAATGCCAATGCGCTAAATACCAAGAACGGCGCCCTGTAACCTAGCAAATCTGCTGCTAAACCACCAATAAGTGGTCCAAATACTACGCCCATGACCATTGAAGCTTGATATAGCCCCATCCCCCAAGCAACGTGTTTTTCGGGAACAATCATGGTAATAATGGCCAGCCCTATGGGCACAAAACCACCTACAAAACCTTGCACCATGCGTAATAAAAACAATTGCACTGGTGATGTAGCTAAACTCGATAATCCAACAGATAATGACAGCATAGCTAGCAATACCATCATCGGTTTTCGCGGCCCCCACTGATTAGCCTTTGTCGTCCAATAAGGTGCGGTAAAGCAAATCATTAACGGTGTAATCCCAGAAATCAGCCCTGCCCAAAATGCAGCCTCTCCTTGATCCGAGACTCCTATATCACCTAAAAATAAAGGGATAAATGATATTACACCAATAATCGTAATCCCCGCCCCAACCTGTATGGCAGAGATTAAATAGACAATTCTCTTCCAATGCTCTATCATAACTCATCTCTCATTCTAGAATCATTCCCTCATCTAATTTAGTTACAAAGCCTTCAGAGCAATTAATGAAACAAAACCAATTACAAACGGTTCTTTATACGGTAACGATTCATTCTTTTTATATTCTACAATCGCTTTATATATAATCATATTTTCACCAATATACTCTAAAAAGATATTACTTAACTGTATTGTACCCTATATTAACAAAATGTGTAAGCGAATAAAGAACAGTTGATTCTGTAAATCACAGCCTCCACATCTATACTCCCCGATAAATAATTTTAGATTGAACTCAGTGCCGTGCACATGCTAGTAGTGATTAATGCTAGTGTTAGAAATGAAAAGAACCACACTATAACGCCTACGAACTTAGAGGTTCCCTCTAGAGAGTAGAAGTTATAGTGTGGTTCTTTGATGTTGTTATTAGTGAATATTAATCACTACTAGCATGAACCGAAAAAGGGTTCAGCCAAAATTATTTATCTCTCCCAGCTCCGTCACGTTTGCGGTACACAATAAATGGCCTCGTCAAATAATTCAACGGCACGCTCAAGCAATGCACCAAACGACTGAATGGGAAGATAATAGCCACAGCCATCCATGAGAACATGTGGACTTTAAATTCTAGTGGTACACCTTCCATCAAGGATGGATCTGGTTGGAACATCAAGAGTCCGCGGAACCAAGGTCCGATGGACACACGATAGTCAAAGAAACCAGCGTAATTCAACAATGTACCAGTCATACCACTAAAAATAGCCAACGCTAAGAATAGGTATAACCATTTATCTAGTGTAGATGTGTTAGCTTCTAGAGCTTTCACAGTGAAACGACGTTTCATCAAGAGCAAGAAGCCTACGATGAACAATACACCTGCTACAGCACCCATGTACAAGGCACCTTCATGGTACATATGGTCATTAATACCAAGAGCAGCTGTCCAAGTTTTTGGCATTAGCACACCTACGATATGACCGCCCAACACGCAGGCCAAGCCAAAATGGAACAATGGGTTGGCAATGCGCAATTGTTTTTTCTCTAAAAATTCACTGGATTTTGTTGTCCAGTTACTTTCAAAATAGAAGAAACGAATTAACGTTCCTGCGATTAGGAAAGTGAAGGCAATGTAAGGCAAGGCGCCCCATAAGAATAGATTCATTTTGCACCGTCCTCCAATCCGTTGGCCACTGCCAAGATAATATCAAACAAGAAAGCGTACGTGATTTTAGCCTCAATCAAACGTTCACGGATGTATTCCAATTGAGGACGGCAGTACGTCAAGATTTCTCGGGCCACCGGTGCGTCAACAGCAGCGCATAATTCCAAGATAGCTGGCACATAGTCAGGCATCTCTGCAGGAATTTCGAAATCATTTTCCAAGTAGAACGCCTTGTATTTTACAAGTTCCTCTGCCTGTTCGCCAGTACCTTGCAATTCATAGGTGGACATGTACATCGTCGTATTTTGACTGAAGTCAAAGGTACGAACGTATTGGTCCTCGAATTCCTTACGTGGCATTTCGTCCACATAGTCGAAGAAATCGAAGATGGCTTGTTTCAATTGTGGATGTTCTACTGTTTCAGTATCGGTTTTCCATTCAGGAATTTCTGCATACCAAGCTGCATCAGGGTAGCGCAATAAGAATGATACGATTAACAGAATTTTCTGATTATCATTCAACACTTGTTCATCAAGCACCACTTGATGACTATCGGCCTGAGCAGCTGTATTTGTCATGGTAGCTGTATCACTCATCGATGACATCCTCCTGTAGGACAACGAAAGCCTTGATGTTGTTGCATACCGATGCGATCTTCCCGAGATACATCTACGTCTGTGGGAATGACAAAACGATCATTATATTTGGATAGACCAAGCAATTTGTACATAGCGAGCATTTGTGTTTCTGTGAGCATTTCTCGACCGCTCAACACCTCTTCTTCACCATGTTCACGACGTTTCATGAATTCGCGCATATCAAGGATTTTTTGCAATACTGTTTCTACGATATCAGTGTTACCAGCGCTGAACATGTTGGCCAAGTATTGCACTGGTACGCGCATTTCAGTAGCTTCTGGCAAATATACATCGCTCGTTACGCGTTGCAAAATTGGACTCAATGGTGGCACATACCAAACCATTGGCAATGTACGGTATTCAGGATGCAATGGCAATGCTACACCCCATTCTTTTACGATTTTGTAGACTGGGGATTTTTGAGCTGCCTTTAACCAGTTTTGGCTAATGCCGTCAGCTTTAGCTTGTTCGATAACAGCAGGATCATTTGGATCAAGGATGATATCCACCATGGATTGGTATATATCTTGTTCGTTTTTAACGGACGCCATTTCTTCCACTTTATCCATATCGTACAACACTACGCCAACGTAACGCATACGGCCTACGCAAGTTTCCGCACAAATTTGAGGTAACCCATTTTCCAAACGTGGGTAACAGAATACGCATTTTTCAGCTTTATTCGTTTCCCAGTTGTAAAAAATTTTTTTGTATGGGCAAGATGGTACACAATGCCGCCAACCGCGACATACGTCTTGGGATACGAGAACGACACCGTCTTCATCGCGTTTGTAGATCGCACCAGACGGGCACGCCGCTACACAGGCAGGGTTCAAGCAGTGATTACACAAACGAGGCAAATAACGCATGAATACTTCTTCGTAATCGAATACGATATCGTCGCCCATTTTAGTGAGGTTCACGTCTGTACGAGCGTGATGACCGCCAGCCAAATCGTCATCCCAGTTTGGACCCCATTCGACTTCCATTTTTTCCTTTGTGATCAAAGAACGTGGGCGTGCGATAGGTTGGTTATTTTTACGACCGGAATGAATCAATGTTTCATAGTCATATGTCCAAGGTTCGAAATAATCCTTTAATTCAGGTTGTTCTGGATGATAGAACAACTTCATCAAACGAGAACCTTTAGAACCTGTGGAAAGGGCTAATTTACCATCGCTACCAATAGTCCAGCCACCTTTCCATTTATCTTGGTCTTCCCAGTTGCGTGGATACCCAACGCCTGGACGTGTTTCTACGTTATTAAAATACATGTATTCTGCGCCTTCACGGTTTGTCCATGTATTTTTACAAGTAATAGAGCATGTATGACAGCCCAAACACTTGTCTAGGTTTAATACCATTGAGATTTGTGCTTTAATCTTCAAGCCAGTCCACCTCTTTCAATTTACGCGCCACTACAGTCATATCACGTTGGTTACCTGTAGGTCCATAATAGTTAAATCCGTAACTCAATTGGCCATAGCCACCAATCATGTGTGTCGGTTTCATGTGAATATGTGTTGGTGCATTATGCGTACCACCACGTTGTTTCTTCACTTGTGCGCCTGGCACGTTGATATGACGGTCTTGGGAATGATACATGTAACTGATGCCACGAGGAATACGTGGGGATACTACGGCACGGGCTGCGACAACACCATTTTTGTTGAAAGCTTCCACCCAATCGTTATCTTTTACATCGATTTCAGCCGCATCATCTTCGTTGAGCCAAATCGTTTGACCACCACGGAACAATGTCAACATTTGTTGGCTATCAAAGTACATACTATGAGTACTCCATTTGTGATGTGGTGTTAAATATTTGAGCGTAATTTCAGGCACGCCATCGATTTTGTAATCCTTTTGTACTGGTTTATAGCTCAATACAGGTTTATACAATGCCAATGCTTCGCCATAATCGCGCATCATTTCATGATCCATGTAGAAGGATTGACGTCCTGTAACAGTACGGAATGGTAATTTATCCTCAGTGGATGTGGTGAAAGGAGAATAACGGCGGTTTTTGTCGCTTTTACCAGTACT
>SAAC01000219.1 GCA_009929605.1 Negativicutes bacterium | reverse complement strand
TTGCGGACTAAATGATGTAAGAAACATTGCGCCCTCTATCAAATGGGCAAAAGCCGCTGGCATGATTGCACAAGCAACGATGTGTATTACCTATTCGCCAATTCACAATGCGGAATATTACATCAATATGGCCGAACAGTTGATTGCCGAAGGAGCTCAAGAAATTTGTTTAAAAGATATGGCGGGCATTGGTCGTCCTGACATGCTTGGCATCATTGTAAAATCAATTAAAACCAATCATCCCGATATTACCATTCAATATCATGGCCATTCAGGTCCAGGTTTCTCGGTAGCATCTATGCTCGAAGTAGCCAAAGCAGGTGTCGATATTTTGGACGTAGCCATGGAACCACTTTCGTGGGGTATGGTTCATCCTGATGTGATTACTATTCAAGCGATGTTGAAAGATGCTGGCTTCCAAGTAGCCGACATCAATATGAACGCCTATATGGAAGCTCGCCGTTTGACACAAAGTTTTATGGACGATTTCTTAGGCTATTTCATCGATCCACGCAATCGCTATATGACTTCATTATTGGTTGGTTGTGGACTTCCTGGCGGTATGATGGGCTCTTTAATGGCCGACCTCAAAGGCGTGCACATGGCCATCAACAACAACTTGAAAGCACAAGGAAAAGCGACTTTGAACGAAGACGAATTATTGGTTCAACTGTTCGACGAAGTGAAATATATTTGGCCAAAACTCGGTTATCCTCCATTGGTAACACCATTCAGTCAATATGTTAAAAACGTGGCACTTATGAATGTGTTTGCCATGAGTAAAGGCGATCAACGCTGGACAATGATTGATGGTAATACGTGGGATATGATTCTTGGTAAAGCTGGTAAACTGCCAGGCAAATTGGATCCAGAAATTATAGAATTAGCTAAATCAAAAAATCTCGAATTTTTCGACGGTAATCCTCAAGATAACTATCCAAATGCACTTCCAAAATACATCAAAGAGATGGAAGAATTGGGTTGGGACAGAGGACAAGATGATGAAGAGTTGTTCGAATTTGCGATGCACGATAAACAATACCGCGATTTCAAATCGGGCGAAGCTAAAAAACGCTTTAATATAGAG
>SAAC01000018.1 GCA_009929605.1 Negativicutes bacterium | reverse complement strand
GGTCGTTTTAGTTTCATTTTTGATAGCAGGATGGCCTTGTACGTGTGAGCACTGTGTTAGGGGGCGGTTAGAAATCTGTTAAAAACTCATGTAATTTAGCATTAATACAAAAATATGCGTATGTTTCTATAGAAAACACCGCTTTTGTAAAATTCAAAGTGCACTCACTAGATTCTTTACAATTTCTTTACAAACCAAAGGTTGTGACTTTACGTTCGTTCGTTATCATAATCTCAGAAGTTAAAGATAACTCACTTGTACCGAGTACATACATATATCGGGAGGCGGCTGACGCTTTGATCGGCACACTAATAGATGGGGTAACGGGTACTAATTTTTAAATGCTACTTACAACGAGGAGGAACAGTAGACATGAAACTGAACAAAATGATTGCAATAGGTTTAATGGGTGTTATGACAATGGGCGTAATCGCAGGTTGCGGCGCAGACACTAAAAAAGCAGAAGGTGGTGCTCCAGCATCTAAAGTAACTGGCACAGTTACAGCATCTGGCTCCAGCGCACTTTTACCATTGGCTAAATTGGCAGGTGACCAATTCAAAGCTAAAAACCCTGATGTGTCTATGACAATCAACGGTGGCGGTTCCGGTACTGGTTTGAAACAAGTATTTGACGGTACTGTAACAATCGGTAACTCTGACGTAGCAGCAGAAGAAAAATTATCTCCAGAACAAGCTAAACAATTAGTTGACCACAAAGTAGCTGTTGTAACAATGGCAACTGTAGCTAACAAAAAAATCGCTGACACCGTAAAAACATTGAGCAAAGACCAATTAAAAGGCATCTTCACTGGTCAAATCACTAACTGGAGTGCAGTAGGTGGTCCTGACTTGCCTATCACATTGATTTCTCGCCCAGCAACATCCGGTACTCGTGCATTGTTCGAAAAATTCGCACTCGATGGTGCTAAAGAAGCAACAAACAAATCTCTAGAAACTGATGATTCCGGTGCTTTGATTCAAACAATCGCAGATAACGAAGGTGCTATCGGTTACGTAGCATTGTCCTACTTGGGTAAGAGCGACAAAGTAGCTCCTATCGCTATTGGTGGTGTAGCTCCAACTCTTGAAAACACTTACAATGGCACATACCCAGTATGGGGTTATGAACACATGTATACTAAAGGCGAAGCAAAAGACGCAGCTAAAGCTTACTTAGACTTCGTAGTATCTGATGAGTTCGGCAAAAAAATCGAAGAAATGGGTTACGGCGTAACTTCCAAAATGAAAGTAAGCCGCTAATAATTTCATTACGGGAAAACAAATGGTGCCTGGTGTTTTTACTAGGCACTAATTTTCACTAGACAGGAGCAAGCATATGAAAAAAAGCACTATGGTGCAAGACAATGCCTTTCGTTATGTAGTCAGCGTTGGCGCACTCTTAATGATCGGTATTACCTTTGCCATCGGGGCGTTCCTACTGTGGCGCGGTAGTGCCACTTTCACTCAGTACGGTCATAGCGTGATGGAATTCTTGTTCTCCACAGCGTGGGCACCAGCGGATGACACTGTGGGCGGTGGTAAAGTAGGGGCAGGCATCTTCATTATCGGTTCTTTGATTAGTTGTGGTTTGGCATTGCTCATTTCTACGCCATTCAGCATTGGGGCGGCACTGTTCATGACAGAAATTTCCCCGCGACTAGGTAAAACATTATTACAACCAACAGTAGAAATCTTCGTTGGTATTCCATCTGTAGTATATGGTTGGTTAGGGTTAACAATTCTTGTTCCTTGGATTAAAGAAGTATTTAATTTACAATTTGGTTTCTCTGTATTGGCAGCAGCGATTGTGTTGGCGGTTATGATTTTCCCAACCATCACATCCATCGCAGCGGATGCGATCCAAAGTGTACCAAAGAGTTTCCGTCAAGCTGGTTACGGTCTCGGTGCTACTCGTTGGCAAGTTATCTACCAAATCGTGTTACCATCTGCTAAGAGCGGTATCATGACAGGTATCGTACTTGGCTTGGCACGTGCCTTTGGTGAAGCATTGGCAGTAGCTATGGTTATTGGTAAAACTAAGGCACTTCCAGATTCCTTGTTGGCACCTACAACGAACTTAACATCTGCTATTGCCTCCGATATGGGTGGTGCCATGGAAGGTTCCGAGTACAACATGGCGTTGTGGACAATGGCATTATTGCTATTCATCATTTCTGCATTATGTATCGTAACAATTCATGCACTAGGTAAAAAGGAGAGCATTCATGACTAGTATAGATAGAGCTAACTTCGTGAACCGCATAGCTACCATTGTATTCTACATCGTGGCGGGCTGCTTTTTCCTATTGTTAGCATGTATGACAGGCTATTCCCTATACAACGGTTTTGGCGGTGGCAACTTGCGTTTGCTTTCACCAGAAGGTATCGGGGCCCAATTATTCAATACCATTTACCTCGTAGTACTAGCGTTACTCATCAGTATGCCAATCGGTATCCTCGCGGGGATTTACATGGCGATGTACGCAAAACCAGGTAATTTCACTAAATTTATTCGTATCTCCATTGAAACTTTGTCATCCTTACCATCCATCGTAATTGGCTTGTTCGGTTACCTAGTATTCATTTTGTTAACAGGTGCGAAATGGAATTTGTTCGCTGGTGCGTTAACTGTATCCATCTTGATGTTACCAGTATTGACAACCATCACTGAGGATGCGTTGCGTTCCCTTCCTGACAGCTACGCTAAAGCGAGCTATGGTCTAGGGGCTACTAAATTCCAAACCATTCGTAATGTATTGTTACCAGCTTGTATCCCACAAATCATCACAGGTATTATCCTCGCTGCAGGTCGTGCTTTTGGTGAAGCCGCTGCGTTATTGTACACAGCAGGTATGGCTACAGATATTAACTGGGCTAGTACAAACTTGGCATCCCCAACAAACCCTTGGAACCCGTTCCGACCTGGTGAAACGTTGGCATTACAAATTTGGGCATCTCGTACAGAGGCGTTGCACGCTGATGCAAGCGCTATGGCTGATTTGTCCGCAGCAGTATTGATGGTTTTGATTTGCACATTCACAATCGTCGCGCGTTATTTGAGCCGTAGATGGCAAAATCGCATGATGGGGAGGTAAACTGTGAGCATTTTTAATATACAAGATCTACACCTTTTCTATGGCCAAACTGAGGCGTTAAAAGGTATTAATATGGATATCGAGAAAAACGAAATTACTGCTTTCATCGGTCCATCTGGTTGTGGTAAATCCACATTGTTGAAAACCCTAAATCGTATGAATGATTTAGAAGAAAACGTACGCATCACTGGCAATGTTATTTTTGACGGTAAAAATGCTTACACTGAAATGAATCTAATCGCCCTTCGTTACCGCGTAGGCATGGTGTTCCAACAACCAAATCCATTCCCTAAGAGCGTATACGATAATATCGCTTACGGCCCTCGTTTGCAAGGCATCACTAGCTCTAGCGAACTTGATGAAATCGTGGAAACTAGTTTGAAGCAAGCAGCGATTTGGGACGAAGTTAAAGACCGTTTGAAAAAATCTGCCTTAGGTTTATCTGGTGGTCAACAACAACGTTTATGTATCGCTCGTACATTGGCAACAAAACCTGATGTAATCCTCATGGACGAACCTACATCTGCGCTAGATCCAATTTCCACATATAAAATCGAAGAATTAACGATGGAATTGAAAGAAAACTATACTATCGTTATCGTAACTCACAACTTGCAACAAGCCAGTCGTATTGCTGATAAAACGGCATTCTTCTTCCTTGGTGATTTGATTGAATATAATGATACAGAAGAGTTGTTTACTAGACCTGCTGTACAAAAAACAGAAGAATATATTACTGGTCGTTTCGGTTAATAGGGAGATAAAGATCAAT
Source organism: Negativicutes bacterium (assembly GCA_009929605.1). Lineage (GTDB taxonomy): Bacteria > Bacillota > Negativicutes > Veillonellales > Veillonellaceae > Veillonella > Veillonella absiana. The sequence goes on along the minus strand of SAAC01000018.1, from coordinate 23,863 downwards.
GCGTGAAAAATTTCTTGAACAGCTAGAAAAAGTTAATGTTAATGTGCAAGAGCTATTAGCACGAGATACGGAAGCTGTTGAAAAATTAGTAGAAGACATTAAAACTGGCAGGGTAGAATTATTGAAGAATGTAGAAACATTTGAAGATGAGTCTCATCAATTAAATCGTACCGCAGAACATGCAGTTATGATGTTGTTATTACGTCAACAACCAGTGGCGGATGATTTACATGCCCTTACTAGTTCCTTGGCTATTTTCCGTAACTTGGTGCGTATCGCTATCCAAGCTACAGAATGTCACAAACTTTGGATTCAATTACCAAAGGAAGATCGTAAATATCCATTGCTTGAAAAACAAGGCGGCCTTGTGGTAGAAATGGCGAAAACATTACAAATCGGCGTAGAAACTCGCAGCGTTGATGTGCTTCGTAAAATTACTGAACAAGATGATTTGGTGGATGAAGTGTTCCTCGAAGTGAAGGAAAAAATCGTTACTGATATTCAAGAAAAAACGATTAATGCATCTGTAGCAGTAGATTTACTCTTGATGGGTAAATACTTCGAGAAAATGGGCGACCATTTGTCCTCCATTGCTCGTCATCAACTTCGCTTAATTGAACGTAAGTGGTAAAATAGTACTAAGAACAACATTACATTTTCTGGTGAAAGTCTATCCCTTGCGTTATTTATTGCTAGCACGGCATAGACTTTCATTAGCTTAATAGTAAAAAATGTAGAAAAGAACAGAGAACATTTAAAAATAGTGGCACATGATGCGAATCCATGATGAGAGTTCGCATTGGCCGTTGTAGATGAACACATAATAAACACATCGCTCACAGTAAGCGTGATGTATGAACAATGAGGAGGAATGACTATGGCAGGCACTGTAATTTATTGCGTAGAGGATGAGGAGTCCATTCGCGAGCTCATCGCCTATGTGTTAAATGGACAGGGGTATACGGTAAAAACATTCCCAGCAGCCGCTGAGTTCTGGGAAGCTATCGAAACGGACTTGCCAAGCCTCGTATTGCTCGACATTATGTTACCCGATGAGGATGGCAAAACAATCCTTGCAAAATTACGAAAACAAACACGTACTGCTGAATTGCCAGTTGTGCTATTAACTGCACGCACTAGTGAGTTCGATGTGGTCCAAGGTCTCGATAGTGGTGCTGACGACTATATCAAAAAACCGTTTAGTGTAGTGGAGTTGATGGCTCGTGTGAAAGCATTATTACGTCGTGTCGGTACGATAACGGAAAAACCAGATCGCATCGAATGTCATGGCGTGGTAGTGAACCGCAAAAAACACAAGGTTAAGATAGACGGCAAAAAGGTTGAGTTAACTGCTAAGGAATTTGATGTATTAGAATATTTGTTGGAAAACGAGGGCATTGTCCTTAGCCGAGAGCAAATTCTCAGCGAAGTGTGGGGATTTTCCTTTGAAGGTACAACGCGTACCGTAGATATGCATATTGCTACATTGCGCCAAAAAATCGGGGATGCCGCACAATACATTGAAACATCGCGTGGTATTGGGTATCGCTGGAGGGGGTTAGATGAATGAGAATAACCATATTTAGACGATTGCTCAGTATGGGGGTTCTGTATATTTTGTCTATCACTATACTCGTCTGTATAGGGATGTTCTTCTTTACCCGTAATGCTGTATTAGAAACTATCGGTCACGAGGCACGCACGGTGGCAGCATTTAGTACGAATGTGGCCAATGATGCAGAGGCTTGGAAATCGATACAACAACACAATGATCGTCATCTTCGGTTAACCATTATTGATCCATCCGGTGCTGTTCTTTATGAATCAGAACGCAGTGCAGCGGGGATGGATAATCACAAGGATCGTCCAGAGGTCAAGGCGACTTTTGAAACTGGTGAAAGCCACGGCGAGCGTATGTCCGCTACCATGGGCGTATCCACATTCTATTACGCGGTGAAAGCCCCTAATGGCTATGTCATTCGTGTTGCTACAGAGGCTTCAAGTCTGCAAACCTATTTGTACGGTGGATTCCTCGTAGCCTTTTTACTAACGGTTATATATATTATTAGTCTCTACTACGTAGCCCGCCGCATGTCGGAAGACATTGTGAAACCAATAGAGGCAGCCTTTCGTGGATGGACACATAAACGAGGCACTCGAGTATTGAAACACTTGTCACAAAGCTATGTGGAACTAGAGCCATTGGTAGAAACATTGCAGAAACAACAAACAGAATTAAACGACTATATTTCATCGGAGACCAAGCGTAGACAAGAGTTTTCGGCGAATATTGCACACGAATTAAAAACACCGCTTACTACTATTAGTGGTTATGCAGAACTGTTAAAGGCTGGCTACGTTAATTCCGTTGAAGAATCTTTGAGCCTTGGAGAAAAAATTTATAATGCCTCACAACGCATGTTGGGTACCATAGAAAGCATTCTCCATCTCTCTGAAATTGAAGCGGATATGTGGGGTGATTTGCTCACTGCCGTAGATGCTAAATCCGTGTGGCAACAAGCTTGGAAAATTGTGGAAACGAAGGACCAAGTCAAACAAAATCAAGTGACATTTGCTATTGCTGGGGATATTCCACAAGTGGAAGGCCATCCATCATTGCTTCTCGAAATGGCAGTGAACCTATTGGATAACGCTGTTAAATATAGCAAACCAGGCGATGCTAATGCGATTAATTTAACACTATCTCAAGATGGTGGTATGGCAAAGATGGTTCTCACAGATGTAGGTATCGGTATTCCAGCGGATAAGGTGAATCGAATCTTTGAAAGATTTTACCGCGTCGATCCAAGCCGTAATAATGCGAAGGTCTCCGGTACAGGCGTAGGCCTAGCCCTCGTAAAACACATCGTAGACGTCCATAAAGGCACTATCGAAGTGGCTAGCGAAGAAGGCCATGGCACAACGTTTACCGTGGAGATTCCATTTAAATAATGAATAAAAGCTAGAATTACACCTCTTGTGGGAGATGTGATTCTAGCTTTTTTAATGGAATTTATACCCAATATTTGATATAATGAGATATTAAAAATTATCTATCCAAATGATGTGGAGATGGGAATTAATGAAACAACATAAACAATGGCTATGGCCACTGATGCTCCTAATGATGGGCCTCGTGCTCGTTGTGGCAGGGTGTGGCACTAGCAAGGTGGCCGTGTCATCTGTAGCGTATCGGGATATGCCAATCCAAATTAGCGCAGATGCGAATGTGTCGGCTCTTAACAAGGCGACCATTACACCAACGGTATCTGGGCAGGTGTCCAGTTACATGGTAAAAACTGGCGATCAGGTCACACAAGGCCAAATCGTAGCGGTCATGGATATGTCCGCACAGCAACAACAATTAGAGCAATTAAATCAACAATTGATAGAGGCTGCAACGACTGTGTCGGCGCAAACGACTACGACTGTGGCAGCCTCTGTAGATAGTGCCCAACTTGCACAAGCACAACAAATGCGTGATGCGGGCATTATTACACAAAAGGAATACAATGTCATTGCCTCCCGTGCACAAGCCTCTACGGTAACGACGGGTGGCACAACGAGCGGTGCTAGTAGTGCACAAATCGGCGCCATTCAGGCGGCCATTGCACAAGTGCAAACACAAATTAATTCCGCTCAAATCACAGCGCCTATCGCAGGTACTGTGGCGATGATTTATAATGAGGACCGAAAAATGGCCATCGCAGATCGTCCTTTCATGTTGATTCAACAGGCTAGCCCAGTGGTAGCGTCCTTGAGTATCCCTCAAGATGCGGCATTGAAATTGGCGGCGTCTGAGGCGAAATCCTCTATGAAAGTATCCCTCAAGGTGGGGGATCAAATCATCCCTGGTGAATTAACCTATGTGGATACAACGCAACCAGCAGGTACACCAAGTGTGTTGGTAAAAGCAACTTTCAATAACGAACAAGGCCTCATCAAACCTGGTGAGTTCTATACATTACTCATCGAATCCAACGTGAATGCATCGATGTTGTCTATTCCAAAATCGGTAGTTCACGAAAATCAAGATGGTAAATACGTGTATGTTGTCACTAAGGACAACACCGTAGATGTACGTGTTATCGAAACGGGTGAAACTGTAGATGAGTATACTGCCATTTTGTCTGGTTTGAACGAAGGAGAACAAGTTATCACGACTTCCGGCGTGTTTGAACTAGGAGAAAAGGTAGAGGTTACACAGTGATAGTGTTTTGTCACTTTCACCAATCATAATTTTGTAGATATCAGCACTGGTAAAACATGAGGCTGAGTCCATAGATAGAAAAGTAGCATTTGATTTATAAGCCATAGGAGGCGAGTACTATTTTAGAATTTAAACGTTTTGAATTATCGGATAAACCGTTAATCGACAAATATTTTGAACAACATCATTACGAAGCATCTGACAATTGCTTCACAACATTGTACATGTGGCAGGATCCATACGGTATCCGTTGGGCTGAGGAAAAAGGTGTATTGTACATCCAAGGCGGCGGTAAACGCGAGCCATTCCTATTGCCACCATTCGCAGGGAAAGATGCGAAATTCCTAGACGGGTTGCTTCGTGCGAAAGAATGGTTTGTGGAAAACAATTTACCATTCCGTTTCAAAGGGATTAGTTCCTTGATGAAAGAGCGCATGGAGAAATTGTGCCCAGGTCGTTATGCATTCACATCCGACCGCGACAATTTCGAGTACATTTACAAATCCGAGGATTTGATTAATCTCTCTGGTAAAAAGTTCCGTCAAAAGAAAAACCATTTGAACCAATTCCGCATGCAATATTCCAACTACGAATATGTGCCGATTACGGAAGACATCATTCCATTGTGTCGTGAAACAGCAGCTAGCTGGGTGGAAACACATCACGAAGAAGGTATCGAAGATGAGTTGGTAGCTATTAATTTGTTATTTGATAACTGGGATGCATTGGGATTGCAAGGTGGCGCTATTAAATTATTCGGTCGCGTTGAGGCCTTTAGTATCGGCGAAAAGTTGAATGACAAAGTAGCGTTGATTCACATTGAAAAAGCAAATCCTGACATTCGTGGTTTGTATCAAGCAATCAACAACGAATTTATTCGTCATACGTTTGCTGATGTAGAATTTATCAATCGCGAAGAAGACATGGGGTTACCTGGTCTTCGCCAAGCGAAAGAATCCTATAATCCAGATCACTTCGCTGAAAAATACGATGCGGTGTACGCAAACGAAGAAGATAACGCTACTGGCGGTAAATAATGAATGAGTTGGTGTTTCAATAGCGCCGGCGGCAGTATTGGCTGCGTATCATCTGCCCTAGTGGTGGCAGGCTATGATGCCGGCGAGAATACAGTATTACATTGAGCACCCTGCGGGGTGCTCGTTTGCTAAGTAAAGGAGAATGCCTCTCGCGTAGGACTGAACTCATGCTATGGGCACAACGTTTTATCCAAGGAATACAAGACGTGCAATGTATTACCTTATATCTAGAAAGGACATAATTATGGAATTTAGACTAGCCATCCCAACGGATACGGAAGAAGTATCCTCTTTATGGGCCTATTGTTTTGAACCAAAAGAAGATCCATTTTTCCAATATTATTTTGAAAATTGCTACGAGCCAGAAAATACGATGGTAGGCATCGAGGAAGGTCAATTGCTCAGCACTGTTCACCTTCGCCAGTACGATTTAAACGTCCGTGGAACAACCATCCCAACGAGCTACATGATTGGCGTGGCCACACATCCTGCCGCTCGTCGTGGCGGTATCGGCGGTGCGTTGTTGTTGAGTTCCCTTGAGGAATTGAAACAGCGCGATCAAGGTATTACTATTTTGATGCCGTCTAAGGCTGCTTTCTACCAACAGTATGGTTGGGAATTGTACGCTCATCAATGGGTGCAAACTCTGCCTCTTGACGAGTTGCGCCCTATGACGGACCGTTCCTTGCATTTCGGCTTGCTTAACAGCGTGGAACAATGGACGTTGCTTGCGCCTGTATACGATGAATATACAACAGGTCTTTCTGGCTATGCGGTGCGTGGCGAAACGGAATGGAAACGCTTGCTTGGCAGCTTCTTTGCAGAGGGCGTGAACGTAGCCGTAGCTCGCAATGAGGTGGGGGATATCGAGGCGTATTGCGTGTACCGTCTTGGCGCGCCTGAAATTATGGTATCTGAGCTAGTATATATATCCCGTCGTGGACAAAAATCTATGCTCAACTATTTGTACAATCATCGTTCCCAAGGTGAAAGCATCCGTTGGAACGAGGGACTTCATGATGTGGGCTATCGCTTCCATCCGAATGGCAAGACAGGCCACACAACGATGCCATATATGATGAGCCGTATTGTAGATGTGCAAACGGCGGTTGAATCCATTCCGGTGGACGCTGATGCAGCGATGATGGAAATTACTTTCACCCTCGCGGTGCGCGACGAATTGTGCGCGTGGAACGAGGGCATCTATGAAATTACCCTCGGCGGTGCAAGCGCCGCTCTTGATATTGCAGACGTGCAAAACAAGGACGATTTGATGCGCTTGCTCGGAGTGAATGGCGGTACGCCGAAGGTGAAAAAAATCTCTGATTCCAGTGAAGGAACTAGCGATGTATATATCGAGGTAGGCGCGCTCAGCCTATTGCTCATGGGCGCTGTGAGTGCTAACGAATTGGCCTTCGAGGAAAAAATCCAAGGTGGTCAAGAATGGCTCGATTATTTGGATTTGGTGTATCCAAAACAAAATACATATATTAATGAATGGTGGTAAATCGGTCTCAGACTATGATTTATGCGGTGCCGAGGAGGCGCTATTATGAGTTGGAAAACCTATACAATTAAAGAAAAAACGGACCTCACCGTGTCGGCCTATGTGAAGGGACGATTCAAACTGTCTAGTCGTGACATCCAAGGTCTATTTCGCAAAAAGCGCGTGAAGGTGAATAGTCGCGTGGCCCATTCCAAACGACCTCTCAAGGTGGGAGATGTGCTGACCGTGCAATTACCGCAGGATAAGGACTACGGCATGACCGTTGAAAAAGGCCCTATCGACGTGATTTATGAAGATAAACATACCTTGGTCATTAATAAACCACCATTCATGCTCGTCCACCCTACAGGACAGACGAAAGAGCATACATTGAGTAACTTTGTGGCTGGCTATTATGCAAAAAAAGGCGTAGTTCATAAGATTCGTCCTGCTCATCGACTTGATCGCGATACCTCTGGCTGTATTCTATTTGGTAAAACAAAGGAAGCTCAACAATATTATTCGGAGCAAATGCAACAAGGTCACATCGCTCGTGTATATCGTGGATTTGTTCAAGGTGAATTGACGAATACCGATTGGGAAACGATAAACGAGCCAATCGGTGTAGATCCTATACATGATAATCGTCGTTGTGTGGATGAATTTGGACAAGAGGCCCAGACGCGGTATCGAGTGCTTGATGAGAGCGGTAAATGTGAAGTCGCCGACAAGGCAGCGGTGGGCACTAGTTCAAGTGGTACTGTGGATTCCGCAGTGGATGGTACAGCAGATCGCGGGTCCGTTCCTGTGATTCCAGCTAATGCGACCTATATTGAGTTCACTATTCCAACGGGTCGCACACATCAAATCCGTGTTCATATGGCCCATATCGGCCATCCTGTGGTCGGCGATGCGATGTACGGCCGTCGCGAGAAACCGTATACACGTCAATGTTTGCATGCCTATGAACTACAGTTTGTGCCTTTTGGTCAAACTGAGGTTATTTCTGTGAAAGCAGAATTGCCTGAGAATTTTGGGCGAGAGAAGAAAAATACGTGGGTTTTACCATGATACTTCCTTTAAATTTTGAAGAGTATCTGGGAATGAAACAATTCTACAATAAACCTGTAGAATATAATATGGCGATAGAACTCAATAATTACCTTAATGAAGGTGGATTTCCTCGAACGTTTTATATGACTCCATAGCAGATAAGCGGACCTATGTTACTTCCGTTGTGAAAGAAATATTTGATAAGGATATAAAACGGCGTGTGCAGATACGAAATATAGAGTTGTTTGAACGTGTGCGAGACTTTATCATTAATAATTTTGGTGCAACCTTTAGCAGTCAAAGTCTCCAGAAAGCACTTGCTAACACAGGACTTAATGTAAAACGACAAACTATTGCTAGATATATTGATATACTTACAGCATCTAAAATTCTTTATCAATGTAACCGATTTGATATGAAGTCCAAGCGCTCATTATCTGGGGAGAAAAAATATTATCTTTCAGACACATCGTTTTATTTTGTCATGAACACTGATAATCGAATTAATTATGGACCAGCATTAGAAAATATTGTCTACACCTATCCGCGGTCCAAAGATTACTCTGTCAGCGTTGGACGAATTGGCAAGCTAGAATGCGATTTTATCGTTCGAGATAATGTATTATCAAGGAAGAAAATCCAACAGCTGAAGAAATCGCAACTTGGTATCCAAAGAGCGGTAAAAAGATTGAAAAGTTCTTTAATACCTCTGGTTTGATTTACCGTGCAGAGCAATTGAAAGATAAATTGCCTACATTGAGCGAAGAGGAAAAAGTAGCCTTGTTAGCTACTAACGGTATGTTGGTAAAACGCCCTATTTTGATCTTAGATGATATTGTCTTGGTAGGTTTTAAAGAAGCTGAGTGGAAAGAAGCATTAAAACTGTAAACTGATAATTCTATCATTTTTGAATGTATTGAGTAGTGACTCGTAATGAGTTGCTACTCTTTTTTTGATTTCATATGAATACATAATCATATTTCCACAATTCGTGTAATTTCTAGGTGAATTAATATTTTTTAGTTGACAGGGGATACCCGTGTGGGTATATTTAAGTTAAATAAACATATACCCCTATGGGTATATAGCAGACATTACAATCAGGACATGTTAACTAAGAATATATCGCAAAAATGAGAATATAGTTGGCTGTTATAAAGGTAGTTGTAATAAGGGTTTCAATATAGAGAAAAATTGGAGGTAATCATTATGAAATTCACTAAATCTTGGCCTGAATGGGTCAATAGGGATAATATTATGTTGTTTCTTGGTGGCGTTGGTGTCGTACTGAGTCTATTGGATATTACATTATATGGCTTTGATTTTGCATGGATCACCATTGTATTGTGTGGGTTACCAATTATTATTGGTGCAGCTCAAGCGTTGTGGGAAGATTTCGACGTTAAGGCTGATTTGCTGGTATCCTTGGCGCTCATCGCAGCTGTAATTATTGGCGAAACCTTTGCAGCTGCAGAGGTTGCTTTCATCATGCAAGTCGGTTCCATGCTAGAGGAAATGACTGTGTCTAAAGCGCAAGCAGGTATTGAACGTCTTGTGAAATTGACACCGACCACAGCTCGTGTGGTGCGCAATAATCAAGAAGAAGTGATTCCGGCGGAACACGTTGAGGTAGGCGATATCATTCGCGTGCTGCCAGGTGAATCCATTCCCGTGGACGGCGTGATTACAGTGGGCGAAACGGCTATCGACCAATCCGTTATGACTGGGGAATCCCTACCGGTTGATAAAATGGTGGGCGACGACGTATCCTCTGGTACAGTTAACCAATTCGGCGCGTTCGATATGCGTGCCACAAAACAAGGTGAAGATAGTTCCATTCAACGTATGATTAAACTTGTGCAATCCGTAGATCCAGGTAACGCCAATATCGTTGGTATCGCAGACCGTTGGGCTACATGGGTTGTTGTGATTGCATTGCTCGCAGCTATTTGTACGTATATTGTAACTGGCGAAATCATTCGTTCCGTAACAATCCTTGTTGTGTTCTGTCCATGTGCGTTGGTGCTTGCCACACCAGCAGCGATTATGGCGGGTATCAGTAATGCCAGCCACCATGGCTTCCTCGTTCGTCGTGGTAACATCATGGAACGCCTTGCAGAGGTAACAACAATGACATTTGATAAAACTGGTACATTAACATATGGTGTGCCAACTGTATCTGGTATCGAATCTGTAGGAGCCCTTTCTAATGAAAGTCTCTATAACCTCGTGGCCTCTGCAGAACAACGCTCTGAACATCCATTGGGCAAGGCTATTGTGAAAGGCTACCGTGAAAACCATACTGATGCATTATCCGATGTATCCGATTTCAAAATGATTCCTGGTAAAGGTTTATCTGCTACTATTAACGGTCAACGTGTTATCGCTGGTAACGAAACGTTGATGAACGTAGAATCTATCGCTGTATCCGAATCTGTAGCAGAACGGATTAATCGCTACCTTGATCAAGGTTCCTCCATCGTATACGTGGCTGTGAATGGTGTCCTTGAAGGTTACCTTGCACTTGCTGACAAGGTTCGTGATGAAAGTCGCGCTGTCATCGATGAGTTAGATAATATCGGCGTTACGCCAGTATTATTAACCGGAGATAACCAAAATACAGCGAAAACTATTGCTAGTCGTTTGCACATTAGTCATGTGGTAGCTAATTGCTTACCAGAGGACAAAATGTCTCACATTGAAGAACTACAAGCGAAAAAAGAAGTGGTCGCTATGATTGGCGATGGTGTGAATGATGCGCCAGCCCTTAAAAAATCTGACGTAGGTATCGCTATGGGCGGTATCGGTAGTGATGTAGCAGTGGATGCGGCAGATATCGTATTGGTGAATGATGCGGTGAAAGAATTGCCTCATATGGTGGCATTGTCTAAACGTACCATGAAAACTATCAAAATCAACTTGGCCTTCTCTTTGATTTTAAATTTTGTGGCTATCGTGCTCGCTATCGTGGGTACCTTGAATCCAATAGTAGGTGCTTTGGTTCATAATGCAGGCAGTTTACTAGTTGTGGCTAATTCCGCTCTTTTGTTAAAATGGACATATAAAGGAGTGAATAACTATGGAGCTTATGAATTGTCTCAAAACATGCCACAGCTCGCGAAAATTTAAACAAGAGTCTATCGAAAAGGAACAGCTTGATATTGTCATCAGTAGTTAGAGTATACTGAGTGTGACAAATAATCAAATACACATAAAAATATCCCGTAGTACTGATGCATCTAGGCTCATTACTACGGGATTGCTTCATATATTGTTAAAAATAGTTGGATGTTAGCATTCGATTTTATCGAATTGAATGCCGTGTGCTTCGAAGGCTTTTTCAAGACGTTTAGCGTGCATGATTTCTTCTGGAATTGTTTCCAAAATTTCATCAGCGATTTCAGCTGAGCCTTCTTCGCCTGTGGCGCGGATTTGGTCTGCCATTTTTGTGAGTGTTTCTCCCGCTTGTGCTTCTTGACGATAGAAGTTTTTCACAAGGGCTAAGAATTTATCTTTATCGTCTGGACCAGCACCTAGCATAGCAGAATATTTGCCACCATGCGCAGCATCTTCTCCAGCATTATCATAGATAGCTTGCGCAATTCCATCATAGCCTATTGGGGATACTAAATTTAGCTATACATTATTCAGCCAATAATTTTTCGATAGCAGACTCCATTTCTTCTGGGGCTACCATTGGTTCAAAACGTTCTACGACTTCGCCTTTTTTGTTGATCAAGAATTTAGTGAAGTTCCATTTAATGGAGTCGCCTTCTAAATATTCAGGAAAGTTAGCTTGTAAATGGCCAGTTAACATTTCAGTCATGTCGGATTCAGGGAAACCTTTGAAACCTTGTTGTTCAGTCATGTATTTGAATACTGGCATTACGTTTTCACCACGTACGTTTGCTTTTGCCATTACAGGGAATGTGACACCAAAGTTTACCTTGCAGAAGTGTTGGATATCATCGTTTCTTTTTGAAAGCTTGTGATTCACCAAATTGGTGGGCACGAGATTAAAACTAAAATTGTAAAATTTCTTTATTATTTGTGTAAAATTGAATTGTATAAAACTTACTGTGCTTTCAGTATAAAAGATTTACAAAAGTTTGTCAAATAGTTTTTGACATTTTGCAGTAAATTGCATAAAATTAAATTAAAGAAGCGATTAATAGCATGTTATACTATTAATTATCATGACAAATAAAAAAAGTAAGGGAGATTCAAATGGAAGGTCTTGAGGAAATCAAAGTAGAAGATATGCTGAAATTAGAAAATCAGTTATGTTTTTCATTATATGTAACATCAAAGGAAATTGTTAATGCCTATCGTCCATATTTAGAACCATTGGATTTGACGTACACCCAATATATCGTAATGATGGCATTATGGGAGTATAAAGATATGGCGGTAAAAGAATTAGGTCATTTATTGATGCTTGATTCTGGGACACTTACACCATTGTTGAAAAAGTTAGAGGCAAAAGGCTATTTATCTCGTAAACGTTCTAAAAAAGATGAACGTGTGGTTATGGTGATTTTAACTGCTGAAGGTAAAGCACTACGTGAACGAGCTATGACAGTGCCACAAGAGCTAACAAAGAGTGTAAAAGGATTTTCTGTAGAAGATGTGCGTGAACTCAAACGCTTGTTACGCAAATTGCAAGTAGCCATGGGTGTACTACAACCTGAAGAAGAAAAATGATACGTTGAGTGATATCCGGAAAGGAGTTTCTGATGAATACAAAACTATTAGCTGCAGTAGTTCTTGGTGCTACGTTGATGGTTGGTGGCGTTGCGAGCGCTGCTAATTGGAATGGTTTGGAAAATTATCCAGAAGTACAAAATAGTGCTCACGGCACAGAAACATACTATTTTGATTTAGCATCCCAATTCAAAGGTATCGATGGTAGCCGTAACTTTGTGTTTGGCATTAATGTTATCAACATGCATAATAACCAGTATGGGGATGCAACACTTTATAAATATATGGTAGAGCCTAGTCAGAAATTGGTATATAAATACGATATGAATGGTAATGCAAATTTAGTAGAACCTGGCACGGCTGAGTATGCTATGTTTGAACAAGTATGGGAAACTGTGTACAACGTGAAATTTATCCGTTAAATGTAAATTATATAGATGATTGTGAGAGTCAGAATATTAGCAATAAAGATTGGCATTTACTAGGCATCTATTTGGGAGATTTCACAAGCACACTATAATACTATATAAGAATATAGGAGGACAGTATGGGCAAAACAGATTTTGCAGAAGCATATACGGAGAAAATGTTTCCTGAAGTAGCATCTCCAGCGGGGCGTATTGATCCAGAATTTGAAGATATTTTTGATAATTTCGCCTATGATGAAGTCATTACGGAAGAGGGGAAAAATGTACCTGCTAAAGATCGTTTTATGGCGATTTTAGCAGCCCTAATTGGTAGCCAAGCTATCGATGAATATGCATTGATGATGCCGGCCGCACTTAATTTTGGTGTTACCCCTGATGAAGTAAAGGAAATCGTGTACCAAGGCGTGCCATACCTTGGCATCGGTCGTGTTCGCCCTTTCATTAAACGGACGAATAAAATTTTTGATTACTCTGGTCTCAGTGTGGAGGAACCAGCTCGTAATACCGTACGTCCTGAAACGCGCCTTGAAAAAGGTATCGAAGCACAAGTGGAAATTTTCGGCGAAGGTATGCGTGAATTCTACAAGTCCGGGCCTGAGGAGTCTCGTCACATTAATTTGTGGCTTGCTCGTAATTGTTTTGGTGATTATTACACTAGAACTGGCCTTACTTTGGCGCAACGTGAGCTCATTACATTCTGCTTTTTAATGGCTCAAGGTGGTTGTGAAAGTCAGTTAGAGGCTCATGTAATCGGTAATCTCCGGTTGGGCCATTCCAAACAATATTTGATTAATGTGGTGTCCCAATGTGTACCGTATATTGGATACCCGCGCTGTCTCAATGCGCTTACTTGTATTAATCGCGGTAATGCTCAATTCGAGGCACATAAATAAAGGTGAATTTTTATGTTTAATTTTGATATCATGGGTTTGCTGGCTGGCGTGCCAGCACTCATTTTGGCCATAGCGGGGCATGAGTATGCCCATGCGCGTATGGCTACTTGGCTAGGAGATCCGACGCCTCGTCTAGCAGGTCGCTTGACATTGAATCCAATGGCACATATTGATGCAGTAGGTGCTCTTGCCATGTTTCTCATAGGCTTTGGTTGGGCTAGACCGGTACCAATCAATATTGCAGCCTTTAAGGATCGTCGTACAGATGAACTATTGGTGGCCCTTTCTGGTCCAACATCAAATGTGATTATGGCATTTATCGCGTACTGCTTGATGATTGGTCTTGATGCGGCAAATCTACTGACCTCTGATGCACTGTATACGGTGTTACGACTCATAGTATTGTATAATATTAACTTTGCAATTTTTAACATGTTGCCTATCCCACCATTAGATGGTAGTAGCATTATCATGACATTTATGCCATGGCAGATGCGTGTACAAATCTATCAGTTTGGATGGGTGAGCATGTTCGTATTTTTACTACTGCTTAATAGTCCAATCATGAGTGCCATTATGTATCCTTTACAAAGGACGATACTAAGTGCATTCCAAGCAATCTTGCAATTGATAATTTAGTAACAGGCACCCCCATATAGTTTTCGCTCCTGACGACAAGTCGAATGTCGCTGCAAACTATATGGGGGTGCCTTTTTTCTAAAGGCGTGGAAGAGCGTGTGGCCTAACCTCCCCATCGAGGGACGGTTAGGCACGTGGGAGCAGCTGCATTTTGAGCTGTTTAGTGCTGATATATTGGTGGGGGTTAGCTTTATTTAAATAATCTATTGTATCGTTAAATTAATCTAAGTGATATCCATAATATTATCTATAGCGAAAAAAATCGACGTGGTGTATTATGAAGATAAAAATATTTTTGGTGAGATGGTTTGGGTCGTTGTAATGATCTTTGAAACTTTCATCAAGAATGGTATATATTACATGATTTGCATCGAGTGATGCATTGATAGTGCTTAGGTAAGCAAAAGGAAGATGACAATGGATTTTGAAGAAAATCAAGTGCCGGAAGCAATTCTGGACAAATTAACAAAGGTTTGCACATGTCGCAGTATTTCGCGCAAAACAATTAAGGAAGCCATTTTGAATGGTGCTGATACATTTCCAAAAGTAAAAGAAGCTACGAAGGCTGGTACTGGTGCTTGCGGTGGCAAGGGCTGTGGACCACGGATTGTAAAATTACTAAAAGAAATGCAAGAAAAATAATTATTTATAATACAAACTCCCCCAATACCTTCTTACTCCTGACGACAAGTCGAATGTCGTTGCGAAGGCATTGAGGGAGTTTTCCTTCTAGCATAATGGAGAGAGAGCGTGTGGCCTAACCTCCCCATCGAGGATTGGTTAGGCACGTGGGAGGAACTGTATTTTGAGCTATTTAGCGTTGATACGCTAGTGGGATTTAGCTTATTAAGGACGATTATGTTTGGTAAATCTTATTTAGAGGAATCTATTAAATATATGTATGAAAATTGTTATAAAACTTAAAGCATATAAATGCACATTTTGCATTTTATTGTACAATATTTGTATTGAAAAATAGTATTAATGTGTGTGCAAAAAGGAGCTCTAATATGACCTCAATGTGTGTGTATGGTTTTGTGGCAATTATTTTTGTCATTCGATTGTATTTCTTGCGTGTATCTAAGCAGAATGAAGCTCGTATAGTAGCGGATGGGGGCCGTGAGTATGGTGCGTTTAATAGTAAATTAATGGCTATAGTTCGTGTGCTTATCTATTTTGGTGCCTTAGGTGAGTTTTATTATCTAGATAGAAGTGTGAATTCACTGACTTTCACCGGCATGGGCCTCGTGGTATTCTCTATGTATATGTTATATATGGTGAGTCGTTTGCTCAGTCCGATTTGGACCGTCAAATTAATGGTAGCGAAGAACCATCAATATGTAGATCATTGGTTATTCCGCAATATTAAGCATCCGAATTATTTCTTAAATATTGTGCCTGAATTGGTGGGAATTATTCTAGTATGCCAAGCGTGGTATACGGCCCTATTACTATTGCCTATATATGCGATTATCATGTACATTCGCATCATCGAGGAAAATAAAATTATTGAACTATTGAAAGTAGAATCATTTTAGATAATCGGAGTTTTCCAGTAAAGTAAGTATAGCTAAGGGGAGTATACCTTAAAATCATACAATTATTACCTTGAGGTATAACTTGGAATTTGGTGCTTATGAATTGATTTTATAAAGAGGGGAATTTGGTTGACGAAATGTAAATTGTTAACCTATACTCTAAGCAAGACAACAGAATATCGAGAATAGGTGTCGAAAGACTCAATAGAGAAATCGGTATAAGCCGATGCGGTCCCGCCACTGTAAGAGGAGCGACTCTTGATTATGCCACTGGAGTAATCTGGGAAGGTAAGAGAAGCGATGAATCTAAGCCAGGAGAACTGCCTATTTAAGAATCACCGTATGTACCTACGAGCGATAGGAAGGGGATTGTAGCAGTCGAGAAACGATGTATTGAGTCAATGTATTGAATCAAATTGAGGTTTTGGTCATCGTTATCTTCGTGTTATGCATTGGAAAATGCTAGTTATAGTCTAGTTGACGTACCCATCTCTTGTAGGAGATTGCGGTACGTTATTTTTTTGCAGAAAAGGAGGCGACAATATGGCTGAAACGGTAGATGCTAAAAATACCAATTCGGAATCTGAAGTATTACAACCAGTGTCCTTCGACGAGTTTGATGTGCCTAGTTATGACCAATGGAAAGCAGAGGCTGAAAAGGCATTGAAAGGTGGCATTTTTGATAAAAAAATGTTCACAAAAACGTACGAAGGGATTACGCTTGATCCGATTTATACCCCAAAACAACATCAAGCAGCCATTAAAACATCTGTATTCCCAGGAACGAGTGCTTTCACCAGGGGCACAAAAGCAAGTGGTTACATTCAAGAAACGTGGGGCGTATCTCAATATGTAGACGATACGATGCCAAAGAATGCGAACCACTCTAGTTTGTATGAAATTGTAAAGGGGTCCTCCATCCATAATATTAAATTGGATGAGTCCACTAAACATGATACCGATATGATGGCAGGCGGCTCTGTAGGAGTACATGGTACATCGCTGGTAACATTAAAGGATGTACAAGAGCTGATTAGTCGATTTGATTTCAAACGGAACCCTCTGTACATTGAGGGCGGTGCATCAGTATCTATTTTGTTGTCTATGTTTATGGCGGCGGTGAAAGAAAATCAACGTCAACCATCTGATGTATCAGGTCTTATTGGTGCAGATCCTGTGGGTTTACTTGCTAAAGATGGATCCTTGATTATGTCTTTAGAAACCGCTCTTGATGAAATGGCACATACTGTGGTGTGGGCTAAGAAGAATACACCTAAATTACGTACCATTCTTGTGAGCGGTGATACCTATGCAAATGGTGGTAGTAATGATGTGCAAGAACTAGCCTACATGTTAACTACAGGTATTTTCTATGTTCGGGAAATGCAAAATCGTAATATTGATATTCATACGATTGCAGATTCTATGGTATTCTCCTTATCCTTAGGGGCTAATTTCTTTATGGAAATTGCTAAGTTACGTGCATTGCGTGCATTATGGGCACAAATTATGGAATCTTTTGGTGCTGATGAAGACCATCGTCGTATTCACGTACATGGACGTACATCGGCTTTCACCAAAACAGTATATGACCCATATGTAAATATGTTGCGTAATACCACACAAGCGTTTTCTGGTGTTGTAGGCGGTCTAGATAGTTTAGAGGTATCTCCGTTTGACCAACCAATTCGCAAGAGTGATGATTTTTCTCGTCGTATTGCGCGTAATATGCAAGTGATGTTGCAAACTGAATTTGAGTTGCGCCAACCTGTGGATCCAGTAGGTGGTTCTTGGTATGTAGAAACACTAGCACAACAATTGGCCGATAAAATTTGGGCAGAATTGCGAGTGGTAGAAGAAAAAGGTGGCATCGTTCGAGCCCTTGAAGAAGGATATCCACAAGAGCAAGTGGGAATGATTTTACAGGACCGCTTTAAAAATTTAGCCCTTCGTCGTGATGTAGCTGTTGGGAATAACATGTATGCAAACATGACAGAAGAACTATTAGATCCTAAAGCAGAGGATCAAGATAAACTTGTATCCGTGCGTACACATTATATTGAGGAATATTTAGGTACAGTAGATGCAAAAGTGGTTCAAGCTGCAAGAGAAGAATTAATAAACGGTTCTTCCGAGCCTGGTGAACTTATTTCCTTGATTACAAAGGCTGTGGAAGCAGGTCTCACGATTCGTCAAATTCGTGAAGTATTACAAGAATCTGATATTCAATCCATTCAAGTACAACCGATTGCAGAACATCGTTGGACAGAACAGTTTGAAGAGCTGCGCATGCGTACAGAACGATTCAAACGTGATAACAAGGATAATGTAAAGGTATTCTTGGCGAATATGGGCCCTATTCCACAACATAAACCTCGTGCTGATTTCAGTACAGGCTTCTTTGAAGTGGCAGCCTTTGAGGTTCTTAAAAATGATGGCTTTGAAACAACCGCAGATGCAGCAGCGGCGGCTCGTGAATCTGGCGCTGATGTAGTAGTTATTTGTTCTACGGATGCAACATATCCAGACATTGTACCACCTCTTGCGAAAGAGCTGAAGGAAACGATGCCAAATGCTACGGTTATCCTTGCCGGTGCACCACCAAAAGAGTTGGAACCCGTGTATCGTGAGGCTGGCGTAGATGATTTCGTCTCTGTGAAAGCTAACTGTTATCAAATTTTACGTAGCCTACAAGAAAAGAAGGGAATGAAGCCTAATGTATAAGAATCCAGATTTTACAAATATGGCTCTTGGACAAGCTGCCTCAACCTCTAGAGATCAATGGCTCAAAGATTTGAAGCGCGAAACAGGCAAGAGCTTTGAAGAATTATATCATACTACGATGGAACAAATTCGAGTGAAACCGCTGTATACAGAAATGGATTATGAAGGTATGACCCATTTGGATTACATGGCTGGTATTCCTCCGTTCCTTCGTGGACCATATTCTACGATGTATGTAACTCGGCCTTGGACAGTACGTCAGTACGCCGGTTTCTCCACTGCGGAAGAATCCAATGCATTCTATCGTAGAAACCTTGCAGCTGGTCAAAAAGGTTTGTCTATCGCCTTTGACTTGGCTACACATAGGGGCTATGACTCTGATCATCCTCGCGTTGTCGGTGACGTTGGTAAGGCCGGCGTTGCGGTAGACTCCATCCTCGATATGGAAATTTTGTTCTCCGGTATTCCTCTTGACCAAATGTCCGTATCCATGACCATGAATGGTGCTGTATTGCCAATTATGGCGTTCTATATCCTTGCTGGTGAAGAACAAGGTGTAGATAAATCCGTTATGGCCGGAACTATCCAAAATGATATTTTGAAAGAATTCATGGTGCGTAATACGTACATTTATCCACCGGCTATCTCTATGCGTATCATTGGGGATATCTTTGCCTATACATCTCAATATATGCCTAAATTTAATAGTATTTCCATTTCTGGTTACCATATGCAAGAAGCAGGTGCCACAGCGGATATTGAATTAGGTTATACACTAGCAGATGGGCTGGAATATATCCGTACTGGTGTAAATGCGGGCCTTCATGTAGATAAATTCGCACCGCGTCTATCCTTCTTCTGGGCCATTGGTAAAAACTACTTCATGGAAGTAGCAAAAATGCGTGCTGCACGTATGATTTGGGCTAAAATTATCAAGAGCTTTGGCTCTGAAAATCCTAAATCCATGGCACTACGTACACATAGTCAAACTTCCGGTTGGAGCTTAACAGAACAAGATCCATTTAATAATGTAGCGCGTACTTGTATGGAAGCTATGGGTGCAGCCCTTGGACATACACAATCCTTGCATACGAATGCCCTTGATGAAGCCATTGCGTTGCCTACGGACTTCTCAGCTCGTATTGCTCGTAATACGCAGCTTTATATTCAAGATGAAACAAAAGTATGTAAAGTTATCGATCCATGGGGCGGTTCTTATTATGTAGAAGCCTTAACCGATGAATTGATTCGTCGCGCTTGGGGCCATATCCAAGAAATCGAATCCCTTGGCGGCATGGCGAAAGCTATCGATACTGGTCTTCCTAAGATGCGTATCGAAGAAGCGGCAGCTCGTCGTCAAGCTCGTATCGACTCTGGCAGAGAAGCTATCGTGGGCATCAATAAATATCGTCTAGATAAAGAAGATCCATTAGATATCCTTGACGTAGATAATACAGCTGTACGTGAAGCCCAAATTCGTCGTCTTGAAAAATTGCGTGCTAATCGTGATGAAGAGACTGTTCAATCTTGTCTTGAAAAAATTACGAATGCTACAGAATCTGGGGAAGGCAATTTGTTGGCATTAGCTCTTGAAGCGGCCCGTGCTCGTGCATCCTTAGGTGAAATTTCCTTTGCCGTAGAAAAAGTAACAGGCCGTCATAAAGCCGTTATTCGTTCTATTTCTGGTGTATACAGCAGTGAATTTGAAGATGATGATGTCATCAAAGAAGTTCGCCAATTGGCAGATGACTTTGAGGATATGGAAGGTCGTCGCCCTCGTATCATGATTGCGAAGATGGGCCAAGACGGTCACGACCGTGGAGCCAAAGTTATTGCCACATCCTTCGCGGATATGGGCTTTGACGTGGATATCGGACCTTTGTTCCAAACACCAGAAGAAACGGCACAAGATGCGGTAGATAATGACGTTCATATTGTTGGTTTTAGTTCCCTCGCAGCAGGTCACAAAACATTGTTACCACAATTGGTAGAAGAACTTGAAAAACGTGGCCGTGGCGATATTCTCGTAGCAATTGGCGGCGTAATTCCTGCTCAGGACTATGAGTTCTTACGCGACCATGGCGCCGTTGCTATCTTTGGTCCTGGTACAGTGCTTCCAGTAGCAGCGAAAAAACTGCTTGAAACATTGATGGAACACGTACAAGCGGAAACGAATGAGTGATAATACTATGAGTAACAATCGGGATGTGACGAGTAATCGCGAAACCTCATTTGATGCAGTGTCTAATGAAAAACGCACGATAAATGAGACTCGCGAGGTTAATCATAGCAACACCTATAGACCCGATTGGGTGCCTGAGCACGCAAAATCAGAGGATACCTTTGCTTGCCATGTGATGAAAGGGGTCAAAGAGGCCCATGATGGCATGGCAAGCACGGGCTCTGAACACCTACAGCCGACGCGGCGACCAATGAAACCGCGTCGAAAATTAGGTGTGCTAGATTATGTGCGCGGTATCGAGCAGGGGGACCGCGTCATTCTCTCTCGGGCGATTACTCTTGTGGAAAGTAATAAAAGAGAGCATTTTAAAATGGCTCAAAATGTATTGCAAACTGTGTTACCGAGAACTGGTAAGGCGTTGCGTATCGGCATTACAGGGGTCCCTGGGGCTGGTAAAAGTACTTTCATAGAGGCCTTTGGTAATATGCTCTGTGATGAAGGTTTTAAAGTGGCCGTATTAGCTGTAGACCCTACGAGCCAAGTCACAAAAGGTAGTATTTTAGGCGATAAGACGCGTATGGAAATGTTAACGAAGCATCCTAATGCTTACGTTCGACCCTCTCCAGCTGGGGGCACTCTTGGCGGTGTAGCGCGCAAGAGTCGAGAAACTATGCTTCTCTGCGAGGCTGCCGGGTATGATATTATCCTCGTAGAGACCGTTGGCGTTGGGCAGAGTGAAGTTACGGTTCGCTCTATGGTGGATTTCTTTATGCTCATTGTCCTCACAGGTGCTGGTGATGAATTGCAAGGCATCAAGAAGGGGATAATGGAATTGGCCGATGCCATTGTAGTCAATAAGGCTGATGGAGATAATCTCAAAAAGGCCCAAGTAGCAAGAGGTGATTACGATCGGATGTTACACTATATTCGCCCAGCTACTGAAAAATGGCAAACTCGCGCTTATACTTGCTCTGCTGTTAGCAAAAAAGGCCTCTCTGAATTATGGGATGTCATTAAGACATTTGAAAATCAAGGTAAAGAAAATGGTGTGTTTGAGAAACGCCGTCAATCCCAAACTTTGCGTTGGGTTCATGATATGATCGATGAACATTTGCACAACCTGTTCTTCCGCAATCATGTGGTCCAAGGCCGCCTTGGTGAAGTGGAAGAAGCCGTCATTGAAGGCTCCATGTCACCTAGCCAAGCTGTTGAGGAATTGGTGGATGTATTTGATAAAACGACGTTCCAACGTGGGGAGTCGGCGTTTAGTGAAGAAATATAATTGAGGTTTAAATATGGTATCCCCGTCAACTTGTGACGGGGATACCTATTAAATATTTTATCTTTACTAAAATCTTTAAATATTATATAATTATAAGGCTAATAAAAGCATATGTAGTATTGGATCATGGCAGTTTTCGGGCCCGTGCAATGGAGGCCTGTGAATCGTGTCAGGACTGAGAGGTAGCAGCACTAAGCGGTAACCTTCATGTGCCACGGGGAACCCGGAGGCTGTCATGATCGAGTACTACAAATAGAAAGCAGCATAGAGGGCTGCTTTTTTTTATAGGATAAATGAAAAAATGTCGCAACACTGGCTAGTTCAGACTGTGGTTTGGTGCATGGATTATGCGCTGCCACCGTTGTGGTTGCGGTAATGATGACTATGAAATGTATGGGAAAGGAGGATCCTATGGCTTATATTGCACTGTATCGTAAATATCGCCCCCAGACGTTTACGGATGTGGTAGGGCAGCATCAAGTTAGTGATACGTTGATGCGCGCCGTTCGTGAGGATAAGGTGGCGCATGCCTATTTGTTCGCCGGCCCTCGTGGTACAGGTAAAACGAGTATGGCCAAGATTTTCGCCCGCGCCATCAATTGCGAGTACGGACCGACGGACCATCCTTGTAATGAATGTACGTCTTGTAAACAAATCTTGAGTGGTCAGTCCATGGATGTGCTGGAAATTGATGCGGCGTCTAACCGTGGTATTGATGAGATTCGTGCCCTCCGTGAAAGTGTAAAATTTATGCCTGTAGAGGGGCGTAAAAAAATCTTCATTATCGACGAAGCCCATATGCTTACCACAGAGGCTTGGAATGCGCTTCTTAAAACGATTGAGGAACCGCCAACCCACATTATGTTCATTTTTGCCACCACAGAGATTGAGAAATTGCCGGTTACGATTGTGTCTCGTTGCCAACGTTATACATTTAGACGCATTACGTCCGATGATATCGCCCAACGTTTGCAATATGTGGCGGATCAAGAGCAATTCAGCATTTCCGAAGGTGCGGCACGTCTCATCGCTGTTCATGCAGATGGTGGTTTGCGCGATGCCTTGAGTATTCTTGACCAATGTGCCGGTATGGCTACCGGCGAGATTACACCCCAAATCGTGGAGGAACTCATCGGCCTTGTGGGCAAGGATTGGATTGTCCAATTCCTAGATGACTTGCGAGATGGCAATGGTGCGAATATTTTAAAACATGTGAAAGCCGCGCTTTCAGAGGGTAGAGATGTGACGCAAATCATGGAGGCCCTCATTTCTCATGTAAGAGCCCTACTCGTGGCCAAGGTGGCGCCTGATGCGGAAGAACTGAAGGTGTACGATAGTTTGCGTGACACATTCCTCGCTCAGGCACAATCTGTGTCCTTTGAGGAATTGAACCTATACATCCGCAGTGCGCAAGCAATTTTGAACGATGCCAAACAAGTGGATAATCCGAGAACCATCGTGGAAATGGGCCTACTCGTATTGTGCGCTCGCATGAGTGATATTGATGAAAGTATCGAAGAACGCGTATCTGCTCTTGAACGATCTGACCGAGCCGAACAAGAAGGCTTGCTCAATCGTGTAGCACAATTAGAACAGGGTATGTCAGCGGGTGGATTCAATAGCGGTGCTAGTGGATATTCCGGTGGCACTGCAGGTGGAGTGATGAACGGCTATGCTACACCGAGTG
>SAAC01000017.1 GCA_009929605.1 Negativicutes bacterium | reverse complement strand
TAGAGCTTCTTTGCCAATCTTTTTTCAAACTATAGCATATCAAGAATATCAAGACATAGTATTATGACGTAATGAGTGTATCAGTAGAAAAAAATATCATAATAGAAAAGAAGCCCCTCCTATTGCTATATCGAAAAAAATACACTATAATATGTGTATTGACTCATCAAGAGTAGTGGAGGGACAGGCCCTGTGAAGCTACAGCAACCATTCCGAGTGGAAAAGGTGCTAATTCCTATGGCGTAGCCGATAGATGGGATGTCTCTCGTGAGTTTTTGCGAGGGGCTTTTTTTCGTTTAGGAGGATAAAATGGCTGAAAAACATATGTTTTTTACATCTGAATCTGTGACTGAAGGTCATCCAGATAAAATTGCGGATCAAATTTCTGATGCTGTCTTGGATGCAATAATAGAAAAAGATCCTACAGCACGTGTTGCTTGTGAAACTTTGGTTACTACAGGTATGGTACACGTGGTAGGTGAAATATCTACTAAAATTTATGTAGATATTCCACGCATTGTACGTGATACAGTTCGTGAAATTGGTTATACTCGTGCGAAATATGGTTTTGACTGTGATACTTGTGGTATTCTAGTATCCATCGACGAACAATCTGCTGATATTGCTATGGGCGTTGATGATTCCTTAGAAGTGAAATCTGGCGATTCCGATAAAAATGATAAAATCGGTGCTGGTGACCAAGGTATGATGTTCGGTTATGCTACAAACGAAACACCTGAATTGATGCCTACACCAATTTCTTTGGCACATCGTTTGTCCCGTCGTTTATCCGAAGTTCGTAAAGATGAAACATTAACATACCTTCGTCCAGATGGTAAAACACAAGTAACAGTAGAATATGTTGATGGTGTACCTAAACGTATTGATACTATCGTTATTTCTACACAACATAGCCCTGAAGTAACACATGAACAAATTGAAGCAGATTTGAAAAAATATGTTATTGATGCAGCGGTTCCAGCTGAATTGGTAGATGCGGATACAAAATACTTCATCAATCCAACTGGTCGTTTCGTAATCGGTGGCCCTCATGGTGATGCTGGTTTGACTGGCCGTAAAATCATTGTTGATACTTACGGCGGTATGGCTCGTCATGGTGGCGGTGCTTTCTCGGGTAAGGATCCTTCCAAAGTTGACCGTTCTGCTGCCTATGCTGCACGTTATGTTGCAAAAAATATTGTTGCTGCAGGTTTGGCTGATAAATGTGAAATCCAAATCGCTTACGCTATCGGTGTTGCACGTCCAGTATCCGTATTAGTGGAAACATTTGGTACCGCAAAAGTAGCGGAAGAAAAAATCCAAGAATTAGTAAACAAACATTTCGACTTGCGTCCCGCAGGTATTATTGAAATGCTTGATTTATTAAAACCTCGTTATAAAAAAACCGCTGCCTATGGTCACTTCGGCCGTACAGATGTGGACCTTCCTTGGGAACGCACTGACAAAGCAGACGTTCTTCGTCAAGAAGCAGGTTTATAATTAAATACTAAGGCGCCTTTTGGGATTTACTTTCATAATGAAAGCTAAACTCTAAGAGGCGTTTTTTGTGCGTTATCATTGATAAAATTCTATTACATATTGATTTTACTAAGCAAAAGTAAGTAGTTAATTCGATGAGATCGCAGTAGAATATTATATCGAATAAAATAGTTGAAATATAGCATTCATGGTATAATAAACTATTAGGATAGGAGGAGAAGAATGAAGGTAGCAGATATTATTATCAATCGTCCCGCTAAACAATTGCATAAACCATTTAGCTATGCCGTACCAGAGAAATTTGGTACCATTGCACCTGGTACACGCGTTCTTGTTCCTCTCGGTGGCAGTCGTGAAGAAGGTATTTTGATTGGTTATCACGAAGAAGCTGAGCCATTGTCCTATACGGTAAAGTCTATTATCCAAGTGCTAGATCAAGAACCGTGGTTTACTACGGAGATGATGAATACAGCTAAACAATTGAGCCAATATTATTTGTGCTCTTATGGCGATGCATTACGATTATTTACCATTAATAAAACATTGAAATCCTACGAAGCACCTAAGGAAGTGTGGCTCGTTACGCAACCAGGATTCACTGTTGAGCAATTTAGCACTCGCAAGAAAAAACAACGAGAATTGGCTGAGTACTTGCTCGATGTTGAAGGCGCGCCATTGTCCTTGTTAAAGGCGAAAGGATTCTCTTTGCCTGTTATAAAACAAGTGGCAGAGGCTGAATATATTAGGTCGGAAGAACGTTTTAAAGAAACAAAGACAAGATTTACTAGTTTGCTTAGTAATGAAGGGGATATTACCCTGACAGATGAACAACAAGTAGCCTATGAACCGATTAGGGCGGCCATGGATGCGAATACACAAGAAACGTTCTTGTTACATGGTGTTACGGGTAGTGGTAAAACACAATTATATTTAAAGGCAGCTGCTCGCTGCATCGCTGATGATAAAACGGCTATTATTTTGGTGCCTGAAATTATTTTGACGGATCAAATTGTACGTCGATTTGTGGAAACCTTTGGTGATGAAGTGGTAGTATTCCATAGTAAATTGACTATTAATGAGCGTTATAATAACTGGGAACGATTGCGTCGTAAAGATAGCCATATTATCATTGGCGCTCGTTCGGCTGTATTTGCACCGGCTGAACATATTGGCCTCATCGTTCTCGATGAAGAGCATGATAATTCCTATAAACAAGAGGATATGATTCGATACCATGCGAAACAAGTGGCGTTGTGGCGTGGTCAATCTCATGGTTGCCCTGTTGTATTAGGATCGGCTACGCCAGCGGTGACATCCTTTTACAAGGCCCAACATAAGGAATACACCTTGCTATCCTTGCCTAATCGCGTGTTTGAGCAACCAATGCCACAAGTGCAAATTGTGGATATGAAGGAAGAAATGTTACGGGGCAACTACTCCGTATTTTCCGATGATATGGTGAACCTCATTGATACTACATTACAAAATCACAATCAGATGATTATGCTATTAAACCGACGTGGCTATAGTACATTTGTAATGTGCCGTGAATGTGGTAAACCCATACAATGTCCTCATTGTGATGTGTCTATGGTGTATCATCAATCCGGCGAAGAATTACGTTGCCATTATTGCGAGCATCATGAACCAGTTCCTAATATATGCCCACACTGTGGGAGTAAAAAAATAAAATTCTTTGGCTCTGGCACACAGAAGGTGGAGGAAGAATTGCGTAGACAATTTCCACAGGCCCGTATTGCCCGTCTTGATCAAGATGTGACAAAACAAAAAGGTAATGGTGAGGAAATTCTCGAACAATTCCGCATTGGTCGATATGATATTTTATTGGGGACTCAGATGGTATCGAAAGGTCATGACTTTGAAAATGTTACTGCTGTTGGGATTTTAACGGCCGATTCCGTACTAAATATTCCATTATATTCGGCGGCAGAACGGACCTTCGATTTGCTCACACAAACGGCTGGACGAGCTGGGCGTGGTGAAAAATTAGGCTGTGCCGTAATACAAACATATAATCCGTTAAATTATGCTATAATAAAGAGTAAAGCTCATGATTACATTGGCTTTTATAATGAGGAAATTCAGAATCGTGAAATACTTGGATATCCGCCATTTCGTGAAATGATTCATATGTTGGTGCGTCATGAAAACATCAATACTCTTGAGGGGATTGCGAACCACATTGTGACGGATTTAGAGGCACATAAGGATTCTGAAGATATAGAAATAAATGGTCCCTACGAAGCAGGTATTAAACGTAAACGAGATATGTTTTATTTAGCTATTATGATTCGTGGACCTAAATTAGATTCAGTTAAGAAATACATCGCCCAATCTTGGATTTTTACACAAGAGGGATTATTAATTGATGTAGATCCAATATAACAAATAATGGAGGACGAATGGCAGTTTTAGATATTATGAAAGCAGGACATCCTGTATTAAAACAGGTAGCAGAACCTGTAGAATTTGTAAATAAAAAAATGAGAACACTCATTGAAGATATGGCCGAAACAATGTATAAAACAGATGGTGTAGGCCTTGCGGCACCACAAATAGGTGTATCTCAACGTATTATTGTATTAGATGATGGTAATGGTTTATTAGAGCTTATCAATCCTGAAATTACTCATAAAGAAGGCTCTCAAATTGGGTTAGAAGGTTGCCTCAGTGTTCCTGGTTATTATGGTGATGTAGAGCGTTTTGATAAAATCACTGTGAAGGCTATCGATAAACACAATAAAAAGGTAACTATCAAAGCTGAAGGCTTCCTAGCACGTATTCTACAGCATGAGATTGATCATCTAGATGGTCATTTATTTATTGAAAAAGCAGATAATTTACAACGCATTGAACCACAAACAGAAGGGGCGAAATAATGACTCCATTACGCGTAGTATTTATGGGTACACCAGATTTTTCCGTACCAACCCTTGAGGCATTAGTACAAGCAGGGCACAACATTGTTGGTGTCTATTGTCAGCCAGATAAAGAAAAGGGTCGTGGAAAACAAGTGCAAATGCCTGCCGTAAAAGTGGCAGCCTTGGCACATGATTTACCGGTGTACCAACCTGTAACACTGAAATCAGAAGAAGTAGAGGCCGAATTACGTGCCTTAGAACCAGATGTAATTATTGTTATTGCATACGGTAAAATTTTACCACCTTGGCTCATTCGTTTACCTAAATATGGCTGTATTAATGTACATGCTTCTATTTTGCCTAAGTATCGTGGGGCTGCACCAATTCATAATGCTATTTTAAATGGTGATACTAAAACTGGGGTCACTATTATGCATATGGATGACGGTCTTGATACAGGCGATATTATCGATGTTGAAACTATAGAGATATTACCGAATGAAACTACGGGAGAACTCTTTGAGCGTATTGCTACATTGGGCGGTACGACTATCAATCCTGTATTAGAACGTTGGGTAGCTGGAGAGATTATTGCTACACCACAGGATGATACTAAGGCATCTCATACGAGCAAAATTACAAAGGACATGGGACTCATTGATTGGAATAGTCCAGCTTTTGAAGTAGCGAATAAAATCAAGGCCTTAAATCCTGCACCTGGATGTTTTACTTTCATTAATGGAAAACGATTGAAACTTTGGATGGCAGAATCACTAGAGGAATCTAGTTCTGTACAACCAGGTACAATCGTTGCTATAACAGCAGACTCTATTGATGTAGCAACAAAAGATGGTATATTGCGATTGAAAGAAGTACAACCAGATAACAAAAAGCGTATGAGTGCAGGCGACTTCTCTCGAGGTCATCAATTGAAAGTAGGTATGACATTTGGTGAATAAAGAGAAAGAATATGAAACGTATCCGTTATATTTAGGCTTATCAGGACTCACATTTGCATTACTTACTGTACTGGTGGTAGTGCTCATGTATGTATTATGGCCTGGATTACATCAGTTAAGCTATACTTTGGCGGTGACAGTAGAAATTTTTCTAGCCTTCATCATTGGCATTGGTTGGTTTCTATGGGCTATGCTTGGCATAGCTACAAAAGGTTGGTTGCGTATTCATCCTATTATTTTACGCATTAGTAATCGTGTCATTTATTCACTATTCCCAATTTCCCTGCTGCTAGGCAAATTTGGCGGTGTTACTAAGGACCGATTACGTCAATCCATGATTGATTTAATTAATCATTTGGTGACATTAAATTTGTACAAAGTACCAGCAGACCGTATTTTGTTATTAACACCACATTGCCTACAAGAGAGCTCTTGTGTTCATAAGGTTACTGGTGATGTATATAATTGCAAACAATGTGGTCGGTGTAAGGTTGGCGATTTGCTGCAAATCACAAAGGATTATGGCTGTAAATTTCTCGTTGCTACAGGCGGCACCCTGGCTAGACTAAAGGTTAAGGAAGTACGACCTAAAGCAATTGTAGCTATCGCGTGTGAACGAGATTTGGCAAGTGGTATGGCTGATGTATTCCCAATTCCTGTGATAGGGGTCTTGAACGCAAGACCCAATGGGCCATGCTGTAATACGACAGTAGATGCTGATCGTGTGAGAGAAGTTGTGGAATTATTAGTAGATAAGGATAGTCATGAGCGAAACTAACGGAAATCCACAAAAACAAAATATTAGATTATATGCTGTTAAGGCATTAGCGGATATCAACCGTAAAGGTGGTTATGCGAATATTGTATTGCAACAATATATTAATCAATACAATATGAGTGATTTGGATCGTCGTTTCTTTACAGAACTTGTATATGGCGTAGTACGTCGTAAAAACTATTTAGATGCGATCATTGTCCATTTTGCCAAACGCCCCCTAAATAAATTATCTTCCTTAGTGGTGGAAATTTTACGGTTAGGGATTTATCAAATCCTATATATGGACAAGGTACCTGAAAGTGCGGCCGTTAATGAAAGCGTAAAGTTGGCAAAGAAACTAACCCGTGGGTTATCTGGTTTTGTGAATGCCATTTTACGAAATCTATTACGTGATGATGGAAATATATCCATTGATGAACTTAGTCGTAGTGAGGAAGAACGCATTTCCTTTATTTATAATCAACCATTATGGCTTATTGAACATTGGGCGAATGAGATGGGGCTTGATAAGACAGAGGAGCTATGTGCTTGGTTTAATGAACAACCTCGTCTTACAGCACGTATCAATACATTAAAAATCTCCTATGATGATTGTATTTATCAATTAACTGACGCAGGGTGGATTGTAGAACAAGATGCCACAATGCCAGAGGTGTTGTACATTGATAAGCATGTAGGCAGTCTTGAAAAATCTGACCTTGTCATGAATGGCGCCATTACCTTTATGGATAAAGCATCTATGCTCGTGGCTCATGTGGTGAATCCACAGGCGAATGAACGCATCCTTGATTGTTGTGCGGCGCCAGGTGGTAAATCCATGCATATGGCTGCGTTGATGAATAATCAAGGTACTATCGTATCATGTGATATTCATGACCATAAGGTAGAATTGATGGAGGCCAATGCCGAACGCCTTGGTGCCACTATCATAGAAACTACATTACAAGATGCGACACAATTGCCAAAGGAATGGGCGGGGACATTTGATCGTGTATTGATCGATGCACCTTGTTCTGGTCTTGGTATTTTACAAAAGAAACTAGATATGCGCTGGCGTAAGGAACTTTCAACACTGAAAGAATTACCAGCATTGCAATTACAAATATTAAACCGTGCCAGCCAAATGGTGAAGGACGGTGGTACAGTGGTGTATTCCACATGTACACTCAATACATTAGAAAATGAAGACGTAGTCAATAAATTTTTGGCTACTCACCAAGAATTTACATTAGATAGCATTGGCAATGATATTCCAGTGCCTCATGAAGGTCCTATGATTACTACATATCCACCGAGAGATAATATGGACGGGTTTTTTATGGCTAGATTATGTAAAAACAAATGAGTCTAAAGGAGACACATGATAGAATTATTAGGAAAATCCTTACCACAGTTACAAGAGATTTTCGTTACTCATAAGATACAAAAATTTAGAGCCAAGCAGTTGATGGATTATATTTATCATCGATATGTATTTGACTTCGATAAAATGGAGCAG
Organism: Negativicutes bacterium; assembly: GCA_009929605.1. Lineage (GTDB taxonomy): Bacteria > Bacillota > Negativicutes > Veillonellales > Veillonellaceae > Veillonella > Veillonella absiana. The sequence goes on along the minus strand of SAAC01000017.1, from coordinate 20,426 downwards.
TTTCCTAAAAATCTTCGTACATGGTTAACAGAAAATTGTATAATTTCTATGCCAAAGGTCATTACAGAGTCTGTATCGCCAGATGGGAAAACACGTAAATTGTTGTTGGAATTTAGTGATACAAGCCGTGTTGAGGCAGTGCTAATGCAACAACATTATGGCAATTCTGTTTGTGTATCTTCACAAGTGGGCTGTGCCATGGGATGCATATTCTGTGCCTCTACACAAGGCGGTTTATATCGAGATTTAGAGGCTCATGAAATTGTGGCTCAAGTTGTATTGTTTGGTGCTGCTATTAATGAGGATATCCATTCCATCGTTGTCATGGGGGCTGGTGAGCCATTACAAAATTATGACAATGTTCTTAATGCTCTAAAATTGATGCATGATGAGGAAATATTTAATATTAGCTATCGCAAGATGACTATATCTACTTGTGGCTGGGTACCTAATATTTACCGATTAGCAGAGGAAGGCATTCCAATTACCTTGGCATTGTCTTTACATGCTACGACTAGTGAAACTCGTCGCAGTATTATGCCCATAGGGGCAAAATATGCGCTTCCAGAGGTATTGGAAGCGGTGAAAGCTCACTATGAGAAGACGCAACGTCGAGTGACGTTCGAATATATCTTGATTGAAGGTGTTAACGTTTCCTTAGAAGAAGCACATCAATTAGGTAAAATTGGTAAAGAATTCCCTAATTGTCATATTAATCTTATTCCAGTAAATGGTAATGAACATATTGACTTGTATAAACCAAATAACAAGCATATGAGTACTTTCAAAGAAATTGTTGAATCCTATGGTGTATCGGTGACGATACGAAAAGAGATGGGCGATGCTATCCAAGCTGCTTGTGGTCAGTTAAAAGCAGGGCACGCACAGAAAGAGGAGAATCATGAATAGTATAGGCATGAGCAAGATTGGCTTGGTACGCCAACGCAATGAGGACCGGTTCTTTATTGATGGTCCTGTGTGTGCTGTTACTGATGGCATGGGCGGTTATAAAGGCGGTGAAATCGCTAGTACCTATGCTGTTGATGAAATCGAACGTAGTTTGCAAAAAGCTAACTTCTTTGATGAACAAATATTATGTGATGCAATTCGCCAAGCTAATGCATCCATTGTTAACCGAGTAAAAGAAGAGAAATCTTTAACTGGAATGGGGACAACGGCTGTTGTTGTAGCGATACAAGATAATATATTGTATTGGGCTAGCGTAGGCGATAGTCGTTTATACGTAATGAAACAAGGTATATTGCAACAAATTACAACTGACCATTCTATGGTGCAAGAACTCTTTAGCGCTGGAGAAATTACAAAAGAGGAGATGTTAACTCATCCAAAGCGTAATTTGTTAACTAGAGCAGTTGGTGTCAACTCTATCCTAGCCGTTGATAGTGGACAATTAGAGGTAGCACCAGGTGACCGTATTGTATTATGTACCGATGGTTTAACCGGGTATGTAAATGATCATGAAATCGAACAAGTATTGAATGAGACTTCTGATAATAATACGGCTGTTAATACATTAATGAACAGAGTGTATGACCTGGGCGCTAGTGATAATGTAACTATTATTGTGGGCACTATCTAATCTAGGAACGGTGATATGATGAGTATTATACAAAACTTAAAGGATATTATCCTTGATAATCGATATAAAATTATAGATAAAATTGGCGTGGGCGGTATGGCTGACGTTTACAAGGGTCAAGATTCTTTACTTGGACGTGCTGTAGCCATTAAAATCTTACATGCTAACTTTGCGAATGATGATGAGTTTGTCACACGTTTTAAACGTGAGGCTCAAGCTGCAGGTAAATTAAATCATCCAAATATTGTAAATATGTATGATGTAGGCTATGACCAAGGTTTGCACTATATTGTTATGGAATATGTAGAAGGGGAGACCTTAAAGGAATACATCGTTCGTAACAAAAAATTAGCCATCGATGAGGCTGTTAAAATTGCTATTGCCATTGGTGAAGGGCTTGAACATGCCCATGCAATGGGGATTGTTCATTGTGATATTAAGCCTCATAATGTGATGATTACCTCGAATGGTCGTGTGAAAGTAGCTGATTTCGGTATTGCACGTGCTATGAATGCAACTAATACCGTAATGTATACAAACTCTATTATGGGGTCGGCACATTATTTGTCACCCGAACAAGCTAGTGGTAAACCTGTAGATGGAAATACTGATATTTACTCTTTAGGTGTTGTTCTTTATGAAATGCTTACAGGTCGTGTTCCATTTGAAGGGGAAACACCAATTGCGGTAGCGTTAAAACATGTACGTGAGGAATTAACTCCACCTACACGTTATAATCCAAGTATTCCTAGTATGCTTGAATCCGTCGTAGTGAAAGCCCTGTCAAAAAATCCTGAAGATCGTTTTGGTAGTATTAGTGACATGATTAGTGATTTGCGTTTATCCCAAGGTTTTACCATGGGAAAATCTAGTCGCCAAGTGCCATATGATTTTGCCACTCAAATGATTCCGACGGTGGATGCAAATCCATTTGAGGATGATATAGAAGAAGAAAACTCTAAAAAGGCCGGAATCTTAGGATTTATTGCGAAAATTCCGCAAAAGTATATTATTCTTGGTGCTGCGGTTATATTTGTGGTAGCATTCCTAGGTGCATTCCTTAGCTTTGGGAACTTCTGGAGCAATACGACTGTAGAAGTCCCGAATGTAGTTGGAAAACAGGTGTCTGTGGCTAAAAATATTCTAGAGGATAATCATTTACGAGTGTCCACTAGTGAGGTATCAAATCCAGATGTTCCAGCAGGACAAGTTATTTCTCAAACACCATCTGCCGGTGAAAAGGTAAAAGAACAACGTACAATCCATCTTGTAGTAAGTAAAGGGGTTGGTGATATTACTGTTCCTGATTTATCTGGTATGACAGTAGAACAAGCGAAAGCTCGACTTAAAGAAATAGGCCTTGTAATCGGTAAAATTTCAACCGGTAATAATCAAGATAAACCAGATGCGGTAATTATTTCTCAATCACCGTCTGGTGATTCTAAGGTGACTAAAGGCACAACTATTGATATTACTATTAATAAATTGGTAGCTAAAAAAGTAGAAATGCCTAATGTTATAGGAATGACATTAAAAGATGCACGTGATGCATTGAATTCTTTAGAATTGTCCGTAAACCAAATTGCTGGCTCCGTGGATGAAAAATCTGTGGTTACTGAACAAAGTGTTAAAGCGGGACAAAAAATTGATGTCGGTGGCGCGGTTAACTTAACTACTACGTTAAAAGAGGAAGCAAAGTCTAAAGATGAAAAGTCTAGTTCCTCTAATAGTGGTAGTAACACTACTAATGGTACAGTAGACGTAACAGTGCCATCTGGATCTAAAGAACAATCTTTACGCATTGTGGTTCAAGATGATACGGGATCTGCTGTTATCTATGATGGTACAAATAAACCTGGAGATCGTGTTGTGAAAAAAGTTTCTGGTGTTGGGAATGTACGAATTCAGGTGTACTTGAATGGTGCATTAGTTCAAGATCAGGCTTTATAGGAGCACTATGAATATTGGGATTGTTGTAAAAAATATGAATGGCTATTTCTATGTGCAATCTCCTGATGGAGAGGTACATGAATGTAAAGTGCGTGGCCGTTTAAAACAGAATAGATATACTTTACTCGTTGGTGACCGCGTGCATTATTCTGAGGATGGATTCATTGAATCCATCCTTCCTAGAATTAACTCTATGGTTCGTCCAGCAGTAGCTAATATAGATCAAGTTATCCTAGTGGTGGCTGCTCATGAACCAGATATCAATGAATTATTGTTTAATAAACTGCTCGTCATGATTGAGCACGCTGATATTCCAGTGGTTATTTGCATAAATAAATGTGATCTAGCTGATGAAAATACACGAGAATTGGTAGATCGATACCAAACTATTGGGTATACAGTTATACGTACATCGACTTATGTTAAAGAAGGTCTTGAAGAGTTACGCTCTACATTAGAAGGAAAGATTACTGCTTTTGCTGGTCCATCTGGTGTGGGTAAGAGTAGCTTGCTCAATGCATTAGAACCAAATTTTGCATTTCAAACTGGTGATGTGAGTGATAAAATTAAACGTGGTAGACATACGACGAGACATGCTTCTTTATTTAGTTTGAATGAGGAATCTTTCATTATGGATACACCTGGATTTAGTGCCATTGAGTTTAATGATGTATCATTGGAGCGCTTGCCAAGTCTATTTCCTGAATTTTTATCTTGTGAAGTTGATTGTAAATTTAGTCCTTGTTATCACGATAAAGAACCAGTGTGTGGCGTGAAACAAGCCGTAGATAATGGAGTTGTTTTCCTATCTCGTTATGAAGCGTACCTCGCTATACGCGAAGAAATTATGAATCAGAAAAAGAGGTCAAGATAATGATTAAAATTGCACCATCTATGCTATCTGCTAATTTTGCAGAATTAGCTGCTGAAATTAAAAGTATTGAAGAAGCTGGCGCTGATATATTACATATTGACGTAATGGATGGCCATTTTGTACCGAATTTAACATTTGGTGCCCCTATTGTAAAGGCTATTCGTAAATATACTGATTTGCCTTTTGATGTACATTTAATGGTAACAAATCCAGAGGATTATGTAGATGAATACGCAGCTATCGGGGTGGAATATTTCACATTCCATCAAGAAACTGTTCCTCATATGCATCGTTTGATTCAACAAATAAAAGCAAAAGGTATGAAAGCAGGTGTGGCATTAAATCCAAGCACACCAGTATCAACATTAGAGGATGTAGCCAATGATTTAGATATGATTTTAATCATGAGTGTTAATCCAGGTTTTGGCGGTCAATCTTTCATTACTAATGCCATAAAAAAGGTAAAACAAGCTAAAGCTTTACTTGGCATGATTGGCAATACTGACGCTGATATTGAAGTAGATGGCGGTATCAATAGTATGACATCCATCGCTATTAAAGAAGCGGGGGCGACGATTTTGGTAGCCGGGTCTGCTGTATTTGGAGCGGAAGATCGCAAAGTTGCCATTGAGGCCATTCGCAATAGCGGTAGTGGATTATAACTACTCATATTACAAGTTTCTATGCTTATCATAGTATTTACAATGCTACGACTAGTAGTATATGAGATTTAATCATAAAATATCTACAAGAACTTGTAGAAAATATCTTGATTGTGTATTTTGGTTTATGCTATAATCATTGGGTATGAAAAATACGCACGTCGTTGGACTTCGGTACTGTGCCTAATTTTGGGTGACCCGAGGGATGAAGAGGCGGAGGTTAATTAACAGGAGGTGCCACAATGGCAGTTGTATCAATGAAACAATTATTAGAGGCTGGTGTACACTTTGGTCATCAGACTAGAAGATGGAATCCTAAAATGGCGAAATTCATCTTCACTGAACGCAATGGTATTTATATCATTGACCTTCAAAAAACAGTAGGCAAAGTAGACGAAGCTTACAATTTCTTACGCGAAGTAGCTAGCCAAGGCGAAGTCATTTTGTTTGTAGGTACTAAAAAACAAGCTCAAGAAGCAATTAAAGAAGAAGCTCTTCGTGCTAACATGTTCTTCGTTAACGAACGTTGGTTGGGCGGCATGTTGACAAACTTCAAAACAATTGAAACTCGTATCAAACGTTTAAAACAATTGGAAACTATGGCTGAAGATGGTACATTCGAAGTACTTCCTAAAAAAGAAGTTATCGGTCTTCGTCATGAAATGGAAAAATTGGAAAAATACCTTGGCGGTATCAAAGATATGCCTAAAATGCCAGGTGCTCTTTTCGTAATCGATCCTAAAAAAGAACGTATTGCAATCGCGGAAGCTAAAAAATTGGGTATCCCAGTAGTAGCAACTGTAGATACAAACTGTGATCCAGATGAAATCGATTTCCCAATCCCTGCAAATGATGACGCTATCCGTGCCGTTAAATTATTAGCTGGCGCTATGGCTGATGCAGTATTGGAAGGTCGTCAAGGCGAATCTTTAGATGCTCAAGAAGTAGCTGAAGACGCTGAATAATATACACCTTAGTTTACTGAATTAAAAACTTTTGCTGTATATGAGAATTCAGTATGACTACTCATTGAAACATGAAAATTAAACATATATAATTAGGGTAAGGGCTTTTATTCCTTACCCTAATTAATACTAGGAGGTAACTAAACAATGGCAATTACTGCTGCTTTGGTAAAAGAATTACGCGAAATGACTGGCGCAGGCATGATGGACTGCAAAAAAGTATTAACAGAAACTGATGGCAATATCGAGAAAGCTGTTGACCTTCTTCGTGAAAAAGGTTTAGCGGCTGCAGCTAAAAAAGCTGGTCGTATTGCAGCTGAAGGTGTTGTTACTTCTTATATTCATGCTGGTGGTCGTATCGGCGTATTAGTAGAAGTTAACTGTGAAACTGACTTCGTTGCTAAAACAGACGATTTCCAAGCTTTAGCTCGCGATATCGCTATGCAAATCGCTGCTGCTAACCCTACATACTTGAACCGTGAAGAAGTTCCTGTAGATGTTATCGAACATGAAAAACAAGTATTGTTAGAACAAGCTAAACAAGAAGCTGAAGAAGATGTTAAAGCAGGTCGCAAACCAAAACCAGAAGCAGTTTTGGAAAAAATGGTTGCTGGCCGTGTAGAAAAATTCTATAAAGAAAATTGCCTTTTAGAACAAGTATTCATTAAAGATGGTGACAAAACTGTTACTGAAATCATTAATGAAAATATTGCAAAAATCGGTGAAAACATCAACGTACGCCGTTATGTTCGTTACGGTTTAGGCGAAGGTCTTGAAAAACGCCAAGATGATTTTGTAGCGGAAGTTATGGCATCTGTTGGTAAATAATTGAGATAAAATAAGAGAACACCGTACAGTGTTCTCTTATTTTGCAATAGTAAGGAGTAAAGAAATGGCAAAGAGACATTTTAATCGCATCGTTTTAAAATTAAGCGGTGAAGCGCTAGCAGGTGAACAAGGTTTTGGTATCAATCCAGATGCAGTAGAAGGATTTGCAAAGGAAATTGCAGAATTATCTAAAAATACGGATCTTGAAATTGCTATCGTTGTAGGGGGCGGTAACTTATGGCGTGGTTTAGCAGGTAGCAATAAAGGTATGGATCGTGCCACTGCTGACTATATGGGGATGCTTGCTACAGTGATGAACTCCTTAGCATTACAAGATGCACTTGAACAAGCTGGTGTAGATACACGTGTTCAAACAGCTATTGAAATGCAAGAAATTGCAGAACCATATATTCGTCGTCGTGCCATTCGTCATTTAGAGAAAAAACGCATTGTTATCTTTGGTGCAGGTCTTGGTAAACCATACTTCTCCACTGATACAACTGCTGCATTGCGTGCTGCAGAAATTGAAGCTGACGCTATCTTGATGGCTAAGAAGTTTGCTGATGGTGTATATGACTCTGATCCTAAAATCAATCCTAATGCTGTTAAATTTGATGAATTAACGTATATGGATGTGATTAGCAAAGAGTTAAAAGTTATGGATGCTACATCCACAACATTATGTAAAGACAATAATATTCCGATTGTTGTATTTAGCATGGATATTCCTGGTAATATCACAAAGGCTGCTAAAGGCGAAGAAATCGGTACTATCGTTAGAGGAGAATAAAACAATGGAAGTGAAAGAGTTATTAGCGCAAGAAGAAACTCGCATGGACAAATCTATAGAGGCATTGAAACATGAATTTGCTTCTATCCGTACAGGACGCGCCAGTGTATCATTACTTGATAAAGTAATGGTAGACTATTATGGCACTCCTAGCCCAATCAACCAAGTAGCTAATATTTCCGTGCCAGAACCACGGATGATCTTAATTGCTCCATGGGATAAAAGTATGATTGGCGCCATTGAAAAAGCGATTTTACAATCTGATCTAGGCTTGAACCCTGGCAATGATGGTGCTCAAATTCGTTTGGTTATTCCTCAATTAACAGAAGAACGCCGTAAAGAGATTGTTAAAGTCGTTCATAAAAAAGCTGAAGATGCAAAAGTAGCAATTCGTAACATTCGCCGTGATGCCAATGATGCTATTAAAAAAGAAGAAAAAGCTAAAACAATTACTGAAGATGATGCTAAAGATGGTTTAGATCAAATTCAGAAATTGACTGATGCTAAGATTAAACAAATCGATCAATTAAAAGATGTAAAAGAAAAGGATGTATTAGAAGTATAATGCTTAATTCTAATGATCTTTTGGGTATGCCATGGCAGCTTGCAAAGTCTCGTTTGCAGGCTGCCCATATTCCATTTAAGGTAACTATTGGAGATAACTTTAACCGTTTCTTCGATGTTGCTACTGATGGTTATTATGTAGCTCGTGTGAAGGAAATACAAGAAACATGGCACATACTAATTTATAGACCAATGATTAACAGTGACTTTGGTATTAGTGCTGAGGTGGACTATGCTAACTAAGCTATTTGGAAAACAATCGAAACTGCCAAACGATCTTGTTATCGATCCTAGTAATATACCAAATCATATTGGCATTATTATGGATGGCAATGGCCGTTGGGCCAAACGTCGTGGGATGCCACGTAATATGGGACATCGTGCAGGTGCTGATGTTCTTAAAAAAATTGTTGTTGCTGCTGATGAAATCGGTGTAAAAGCATTGACAGTATATGGATTTTCCACAGAAAATTGGAAACGTCCAGAAGATGAAGTGTCATTATTAATGTCACTCATAAAAGAATACTTAAGTAAAAATGTTCAGGAGATGCATAAGAAGAATGTACGAATTCGTTTTATTGGCTATATTCTTGGGCTTTCAGAGGAATTGCAACATATTATTAGGGACTCTGAAGAATTAACTGCGAATAATACAGGTCTAACCCTACAATTAGCAATCAATTATGGGGGACGTGATGAAATAATCCGTACCGTGCGCTCTATGGTAGAACAAGTTCAACAAGGAGTTATCACAACGGATGAAATTACTGAGGACTATTTTGGGTCTCAACTGTTTACGAAGGAATTTAGCGATGTAGATTTATTAATTCGTCCAAGCAAGGACTATCGAATTAGTAACTTTTTATTATGGCAATTAGCCTATGCAGAGTTTTGGTTTACAGATTTACACTGGCCTGACTTTACAAAGGAAACGTTGTTAGAAGCTGTGTATGCCTACCAACAACGGGAACGTCGTTTTGGTGGATTACAAGAGGAATAAACTATGCTGAAAACTCGTGTTATAACAGCTCTAGTCGGTTTTATTATCGCTATCGTATGCATTACATTTGGTGGGGTGGTTTTTGATGCCCTTATTACTCTGTTAGCATTAATTGGATGGCGTGAGTTTACGCTATTAGCAAAATTACGCCGTGTTCGCATGCCTTTATTGTGGGGCTATATCTATATCCTCGCGGTAATGACATCTTTATCCTTAGGCTATTATAATATTATTCTTGCTATCGGCTTAGCTGGAGTTTTCTGCTTGTATATGATGATGACTTTCGGTGAACGCTATAAATTACATAATGTAGGGTATAGTATCTTTGGTGTAATTTATGTATTACTAGGAATGGGTGCATTATTATTGATTCGTCAGGATTCTCTATATAGTTTGCTGCCTATGCCATATGAACGAGACAATTGGGGGGTTGTAACGATTTGCCTCTTGTTATTTACAACTTGGGCTAGCGATACATTTGCCTATTTTGCAGGTCGTGCTTTTGGTAAAAATAAAATCGTTCCTACTATTAGTCCTAACAAAACCTTAGAGGGCTTTATTGGCGGTTTTATAGGTGCTATTGCAACGGGGATTGTATATGCCTTTATTGTGGGAACACCTATGTATATGGGGGCTTTCTTTGGCATTATTATCGGCGTTCTTGCACCATTGGGAGACTTATTCGAATCTAAAATGAAACGCATTTGTGATGTAAAAGATTCTGGTGTGTTATTACCAGGGCATGGTGGTGTATTAGATCGTTTTGACAGTTTGTTATTTGCGGCTCCGGCAGTTCTTGCATATTTAACATTGTTATAATCGAGGCAAATTATGAAATATCTTAGCATATTAGGCAGTACTGGCTCTATCGGTACACAAACGATTGATGTGGTAAATCAACATCCAGATCGTTTTATAATTGTGGCATTAGTGGCGCATCATAATATTGATTTACTAGAACAACAAATTCTAGCCCATGAACCTATCATGGCCGGTGTTGTTGATGAAAGTGCTTATAAAGCTCTCAAGTCTCGTTACCATGGACCTACTAAACTCTATTGTGGTGAAGAAGCTTTAATTGCAGCTGCTACGTTACAAGAGGCGACAATGGTAATTACCGCTATCGTTGGTGCTGCAGGAATTAGCCCCACAGTAGAGGCTATCAAGGCCAAAAAAACGATTGGGTTAGCCAATAAGGAAACCTTAGTGGCTGGTGGTCCTCTGATTACATCATTAGCTAAGGAACATAATGTAAAGATTCTGCCTATCGACAGTGAACATAGTGCTATTTTCCAATGTTTAGAAGGACAAGTGAAGGCGAATGTTGATAAATTAATTATCACTGCCTCTGGTGGTCCTTTACGAACTTGGACGCGAGAACAAATTCAAACTGCTACTGCAGCTGATTGTTTACGTCATCCTACATGGAGTATGGGGAATAAGATCACTATAGACTCTGCGTCTTTATTTAATAAAGGTCTAGAGGTTATTGAGGCTCATTGGCTTTTCGATTTTGATTTTGAGCATATCGATGTAGTAGTACATCCACAAAGTATTGTACACTCTATGATTATGATGAAGGATGGGGCTATTTTGGCTCAATTAGGTAATCCGGATATGAGAGAACCTATTCAATATGCTATGACCTATCCTGACAGAATTCCTTTGGCTTATAAAACATTGGAATTCAAAGAATTACTAGAATTACAATTTATGCCGCCTAGATATGATGATTTCCCTGCTTTAAAACTAGCATTTGAAGTAGGTCGTCAAGGGGGCTTTAAACCAGCCGTATTCAATGCAGCTAATGAAACTGCAGTATACGCATTTTTAGAGGATAAGATTTCTTTCCCTCAAATATATCAAACCGTTACATCCGTCTTAGATGCGATGGAATCGGAAGATGACTTTACTCTAGATAACCTATTGGCCATTGACCAATGGGCAAGATGTAAAGCTTCTGAATTAATTAAATAGGAGTTATTATGATAACAATGTTAGCCACCATCTTTGTGTTTGGGGTTATTGTGTTTATTCATGAATTAGGACACTTTGTAACTGCTAAGGCTTGTGGTATGCGTGTTGATGAATTTGCCATCGGTTTTGGTCCTGCCCTTGTAAAAGTTCAAAAAGGTGAGACTTTATATTCTATTCGTGCTATTCCCTTAGGTGGTTATAATAAAATTGCCGGAATGAGTGATGAAGAAGAATTAGACGATCGATCTTTCTTGAATAAACCAACATGGCAGAGATTTATCGTTATTTCTGCCGGTGCAGTGTTCAATTTCCTTTTGGCTATCTTAATTGTATTTTCAATCTTGGTGATCTCTGGAGCACCAAGTCCGTCTTCAGAACCTGTGATTGGTCGTATGCATTCTACGGGTCCAGCAGCGATAGCACATTTGGAGGTAAATGATAAAATTACTTCTATAAATGGTAAGGAAATTACTAAATGGACTGATATTGCTATAGCTTTACAAGGAACTCAAAAACACGCAATTCCAATTGTGGTGGAACGTAACGGTCAAATGATTGAGTCTACCATTATTCCTATGGAAACTGATAATGGGCGTGCGATTATTGGAATTAATCCTTCGTCTATTATGACAAAATATCCTATAAGTGAGGCCGCTTATCGTGCTGTGGCCTATACAGTCAATATGGTTCATCAAATGATTACCGGCTTATGGTCTATGATAGTAGGGACAGAAGAAGCTCAATTAGCGGGCCCGGTAGGAGTGGCACAAATGGCTGGTGAAGTTGCTCAAATTGGCTTTGTGTATTTATTACAATTCACAGCTATTTTGAGTATCAACCTAGGTGTTATTAATCTATTGCCATTACCCGTTCTAGATGGTGGTCATCTCATCATCATCCTTGTTGAAAGTATTACAAGACGCAAATTACCGCCTAAGGCATTACAATATATCCAAATGGCTGGGTTGGCGCTTTTATTATTTATTTTCTTGTATACTACAGTACAAGATATTAGCCGTATCTAAGATAAGACTGATATACTAACGTAATATACTCTATACATAGCCAGATATGTTATATTTTAAGCTGGTCATTGAGTTAGAACATACATAAACGAAAGATCGTTTAGGAGATATACTATGATAGTAAGAAAACAAACTAATGGAATCATGGTAGGAAATGTAAAAATTGGTGATTTTGCACCAGTGAGTATTCAATCTATGATTACAACGGACCCTGTCCATACAGATAAGGCTATAGCAGAAATTAATCGCCTTGCAGATGCGGGTTGTGAAATTGTTCGTGTAGCAGTACCAAATATGGATTCTGCGAAAGCCTTAAAAACTGTAAAAGCAGGGATTCATATTCCATTAATTGCAGATATTCATTTTGATTATCGCCTTGCTTTGGAAGCCATTGATAATAATGTAGATGCATTGCGTATCAATCCAGGCAATATCGGTGGTGAAGATCGTGTATTAGCGGTTATTGAAAAGGCTAAACCAAAACAAATTCCAATTCGTATTGGTGTTAATGCTGGTTCACTACCACAACATATTTTATCTGCCTACGGTGGTCATCCAACTGCTGATGGTATGGTAGAAACAGCATTAGAACACATTCGTATTTTGGAAAAATTAGACTATCGTCAAATGAAGATTTCCATTAAAGCTACGGAAGTGCCATTGATGGTAGAGGCATATCAAAAGCTTTCAGCTAAGGTGCCATATCCTTTACATTTAGGTGTTACCGAAGCAGGTACAATTACACAAGGTACAATTAAGTCTGCTATGGGTATTGGCGCCTTGTTATTGCAAGGCATAGGCGATACTATGCGCGTATCCCTAACAGGTGATCCTATCCATGAAATTGAAGTCGCTCAAGGTATTTTAAGTAGCCTTGGTTTACGAAATTTCGGTGCTACTATGATTTCCTGTCCTACTTGTGGACGGTGCCAAGTTAATTTGTTTGACATGGCAGAGATTGTAGAGGCTCGTTTAAAAACGATTAAGGTCCCAATTAAAGTGGCTGTTATGGGATGTGTAGTCAATGGACCAGGTGAAGCGAGAGAAGCTGATTTTGGGATTGCTGGCGGTAAAGGCCTAGGGATTATCTTCCGTAAAGGTGAGGTCCTCAAACAAGTACCAGAAGCAGAATTAGTAGATGCTTTATTCCGTGAAATTGATGATTATTTAGAAACACTTGATAAGGAGTAATTATTCATGTTAGCAAGTAAATTATATGCACCAACATTACGAGAAATGCCTTCTGATGCTGATGTAATTAGCCAACAATATATGTTACGTGCTGGTTTTATTCGTAAAATGTCCAGCGGTTTATATAGCTTTTTACCATTGGCGTGGAGAAGTATCCGTAAAATCGAAGGCATCGTTCGTGAAGAATTAGATGCAGCAGGGGCTCAAGAAATTATGATGCCAATCATTCAACCTGCAGAAATTTGGAAGGAATCTGGTCGTTGGAATGCATATGGTGCAGAAATGATTCGCCTTCATGATCGTCATGACAATGAATATTGCCTTGGCCCAACACATGAAGAGATGATTACTACACTTGTTAAAAATGAAATCAACTCCTACCGTCAATTGCCAGTAAACTTATATCAAATTCAAAATAAATACCGCGATGAACGTCGTCCACGCTATGGCTTGATGCGTAGTCGCGAGTTTATTATGAAAGATGCGTATTCATTTGATGCTGATGAAGCAGGTTTAGATATTCAATATAAATTGATGTATGATGCGTATTCTAATATCTTTGCTCGTTGTGGTTTGACATGTAAACCAGTGGAAGCTGACTCTGGTGCAATTGGTGGTTCCAATACACATGAATTCATGGCTATTGCAGAGGCTGGTGAAGCAGATATCATTCATTGTACAAAATGCGATTATGCTGCGAACATTGAAATCGGTAAACCAGGCATTATGAAACAAACTGAAGAAGCGTTGAAAGAATTAGAAGTAGTAGAAACACCACATGCTAATACGATTGATGCTGTAGCAGAGATGCTTTCATTACCATTAGAAAAAACAATCAAAGCAGTAGTATTTGCTATTGAAGATAAAGTCATTTTAGCCATAGTTCGCGGTGATCATGAAGTGAATGAAGTAGCAGTGCAACATGCTGTGGACGGTAATGTAGAACCTGAAATGGCAACACCAGAGCAATTGGTACGCGTTGGTTTAACAGCTGGATTTATTAGCCCTGTAGGTTTAAAACAATCCGAAGAATTCGCTATTGTTGTAGATGAATCTGTTATGGAAACATTCAACGTATGTGGTGGAGCTAACAAACCTGATGCTCATTACATCAATATCAATCCAAAACGTGATTTCAATGTAGAGAATATTATCGTAGCACCAATTCGTTTAATTACTGATGAAGACGTATGTCCAACATGTGGTGGTGAATTGGCTAAGAGCAAAGGTATTGAAGTAGGCCAAGTATTCAAATTGGGTACAAAATACTCTGAAGCATTAGGGGCTACATTCCTTGATCAAAATGGTCGTCCTAATCCAATGGTAATGGGTTGCTATGGAATCGGTGTTTCCAGAACATTGGCAGCAGCTATTGAACAATATCATGATGAAAATGGTATTATCTGGCCACGCTCCATTGCTCCATTTGAAGTTGTTATCGTACCTATCAATGCTAAAGACGAAGCATTAATGGAAACAAGTACAACTATCTACAATGAATTGAAATCTGCTGGCGTAGATGTATTATTAGATGATCGCAAAGATCGTGCAGGCGTTAAATTTAAAGATGCTGATTTAATCGGCTATCCTTTACGCATTACAGTGAGCAAAAATACATTGGAAAGCAATGAAGTGGAATTAAAAGTTCGTAAAAATGGGGAAGCTATTAATACACCAATTGCTGACGTAAAAGCAAAAGTTGAAGAATTATTGGAAACATTATAAAACATATATAGTTATATTAGAATATTGCTTATTGAGCTAATATAACTATAGCTAAATAGCAAAGTTACGATATATGACTAAATACATCGTAACTTTGCTATTTTTTCTTGAATAAAGTGTAAGAATAAGGGATAATAAATTGATAGTATAAAATTTTACATATCTCATAATAGGTCTATATATTTTATAGTACAATAATGTATATAAGTATCATTACAACGGTGCTTGGAGCATATAGATATATAATGTGTGCATATTTGAGTTAAAACACTATAAATTATATAATACATTTTATGAGAAAGGGGCGTGATGGACATGCGAGTTGACTTTCACATGCATTCTACGTTTTCTGATGGTATAGAGACGCCGGAACAATTGTTAACACATGCTATCGAACAAGGTATTTCCTATATGGCCCTTACAGATCACGATGAAATTGATGGTTGTCGTGTAATGAAAGCTATCAAACAAGATCAGGTTCAAATCATTACCGGTTGTGAGTTCAGTTCTGATTTTAGAGGAAAAGATGTTCACATTTTGGGATATGACTTTGACCCCAATAATAAACCATTACGTGATTTTTTGGCGTATTTCAAGGAAAAGCGTTATGAACGTGTTATCAAAATGATTGAACTGTGTCAAGCTAATGAGTTTATGATAACCTTAGAGGAACTCAAATCTAAGTTCCCTGATACTGAGGCCTATGGTCGTCCACATATTGCGCAATTGCTTATAGAACACGGTTATGCCCAAAATGTGCAAGACGCATTTGATCATATTTTAAACGCCAAAGGACCTTGTTATGTACCAAAGGTTAAACTCAAGGTACCTGATGTACTTGATATCATTCATCAAGCTGCGGGATTGGCTATTCTAGCACATCCAATCTTAATACGTAATGATACTTGGGTAGAGGAATTATTAGATTATGATTTTGATGGTATAGAGGTATATCATTCTAAACATAATACCGAGGCAGAGGAACGCTATTTAGCTATGGCTAAGGACCGTCATTTACTCGTTTCTGGTGGTTCTGATTATCATGGTATTAATGGACGTACACCCTATCACTTAGGTGAATATGTTGTGGATTCTGAAAAATTTAATTTATTTATGAAAGCTATAAAAGCTTACTAATATAGAAATGGGTCGGGCTTGACGTAGTATCAAGTACTATGTATTTAGAGCCTAGTATACTCACATTAAATGAAAGACTTCAGGTAGTACCTGGACGAGGAATACATATGGAAGTTGTAGCATTTGTTGGTAGTAGCGGTACCGGAAAGAGCCATCGTGCCCTTGTTATTGCTCACGAAAATAATATTGAATGTATCATCGATGATGGTATTTTGATTCATGACAATAAAATAGTAGCAGGATTCTCGGCTAAAAAGGAATCTAGCCGACTTAAAGCCGTGCGCCGTGCCATCTTCCAAGATCCAGTGCAGGTCAAATCTGTTAAAGATATGATTGATAAAATTAATCCAGAACGATTGATGATTATTGGCACATCTGACAATATGGTACAGAAGATTACAAAAGCTCTTGGCATTCCATTACCAAGTCGCTATATTCGCATTGAAGATGTAGCTACACCGAAGGAGATTGAAAAGGCGCAATACGCTAGACTAAAAGAAGGAAAACATATTATCCCAGTGCCTACTATGGAATTGAAACCTCATTTTAGAGGTTATCTCATCGATCCAATCAAAACGATGTGGCGCCGTAGAACATTAAAGAAACAAAACCCAGATGAGCTCGGTCAAATTGGTTCAGAAGGATTTGAACGATCCGTGGTACGTCCAGCATTTAGCTATTATGGACGACTTACATTTGCAGATGAAGTCATTCTAAAGCTTGTGAGAAACGGACTTGAGAAGGTTGCAGGTGTAGATGCATCTAGCGATATTTCTTTCAAAAAGAGTAAACAAGGTCAAAATGGCCTAAATATTGATTTATCGGTAGTTATTGAACATGGTCATCCAGTGCGTCCATTGATGCAAAATATTCAAAAATCTGTTCGTCAAGAAATTGAATATATTACAGGTATGTCTATTGAGCGTATGTCTATAAAAGTAAAAAATATTGTTGAACCTAAACGAAAAATAATTAGACAGTAATCCTGTCTAATTATTTTATTGTCGACATACTGAATAAGTAATCATCAGCTAACACTAGGGATGATGTATATTATATTAGGAGTTTTAGATGAAGTCATATTATATTTATACCTATGGTTGTCAAATGAATACAGCAGATTCCGAGCGCTTGGCGCATCAATTAGAGCAAGTGGGTTACTTGCCTACTGAGGAGGTTGAGACTGCTGATTTAATCTTGCTAAATACTTGCGCAGTACGTGAAACTGCTGAAACTAAGGTTTTTGGCCGTATTGGTGAATTAAAACGATTAAAAGAGAAAAATAAGAATTTAATTTTGGCCATCACTGGTTGTATGGCACAAAAGAACCAAGCTGAAATGTTTAAACGTGCTCCCCATGTAGATATTGTTCTAGGGACACATAATATACAACATATTAATGAGATGATTGCAGAAGTACAACGGACACATAAGCATCAAATTAATGTTGATATGGATAATACGGTTCTCCCTGAATTACAAGCCAAACCAAATGGAACTTTCTTTGCGTGGGTACCAATTATGAATGGTTGTAATAAATTCTGTACATATTGCATAGTACCACATGTGCGTGGGCGTGAAATTAGTCGTCCTGTTGAGGCTATTGTGAAAGAAGTAACAGAACTAGGTCAACAAGGATTTAAAGAGATTACATTGCTGGGACAAAACGTAAACTCCTATGGTTTAGACTTCAAAGATGGTACTGATTTTGGTACTTTAATTACAGCTCTTGATGGTATCCCAGGGATTGAACGTATTCGCTATATGACAAGCCATCCACAAGATATGACTAAATCCATGATTGATGCATTAGGGTCTTCTAGTAATGTAGTGACGCATCTACACTTACCAATTCAATCTGGTTCAAATCGAATTTTACAAAAAATGAATCGTCATTATACTGTCGATCATTATAAGGCATTATTACAATACTGCCGTGAGAAAATCAAAGATGTAGTTGTTACTACAGATATTATCGTAGGTTTTCCAGGAGAAACGGAAGAAGATTTCCAAGATACATTACAATTGTTAAAAGATGTTCGCTATGATATGGCATATACATTTATTTATTCAAAACGTTCCGGTACACCAGCGGCGACGATGGATGAACAAGTACCAGAAGAAGTAAAGCGTGTTCGTTTACAACAATTAATGGATATTCAAAATGAAATCTCCCTTGATTTGAATAAACCTATGGAAGGTCATAATTTTGATATTATCGTAGAAGGGCCTAGTCAACGTGATGAGAATACCTGGTTTGGTCGTACATCGGGCAACAAAATGGTGCTATTTCCAAAAGACGATTCCCTCAAGGTTGGCGATACTGTAACGGCACATATTGACCGTGCGCAAACCTGGGTGTGCTATGGGAGTATTATAAAATAGAAGGGTTGTATAGTGGTGATGCAAGAAGATCAAATTGAAGTAATCGGCGCTAAAGAACATAATTTAAAAAATATCAATGTGGTGATTCCTAAAAACAAATTAGTTGTCTTTGCAGGGGTATCTGGTTCTGGTAAATCATCATTAGTATTTGATACTATTGCTCGGGAAAGCTCCCGTCAGTGGCAAGATAGTTATCCGTTATTTGTTCTCAATAAATTACCTCACTTTGATCGGCCACAAGTAGATGAAATTAGACAGTTGCCACCGTCCATTGTTATTGATCAAAAATCCTTGGGAACCAATGTACGTTCTGCAGTGGGAACAGCGATGGATATATCTCCATTAATTCGTCTACTTTTCTCTCGTGTAGGTGTGCCTAGTGCTGGGGGCTCTATGGCATATAATTCGAATCATCCAGAGGGAATGTGCCCTGTATGTACAGGACTTGGAACCGTTTATAAACTCAGTGAAGATGCATTATTTAATGTAAATACATCTTTGAGTGAAGGTGGTGGTATACTATTTAGTCAATTTGATAGAGGTTGGCAAGCCCATTTATATCAAAACAACCCACTCTTACATGCCCATAAATTATTAAAAGATTTTTCTGAAGAAGAATGGGATATTTTACTGCATGGTAGTCAGGATCCTATTAAAATAGATATTAGATCAAATAATACGGGGCGTGTAGAGCAGGTTCCCTATGAAGGTGTTATACCTAGATTTTATCGACTATATTTAAACCGTGATATTACAAAATTAAAACAATCCTTACAGGATGAAATATTGTCTTTTGTCATACCAGTTCCATGTGAACACTGTAATGGTACTGGTTTGCACCCTAATGCATTGGCAAGTAAAATCAATAATTACAATATTGTTGATTTCATGAATACCCCAGTTAATGATGTATTGCCATTACTAGAATCCATAGAAAATCCATTAGGTCAAGCAATATCGATCCAAATTAAGGATGCTATAGAGCGCATGATTCGTGTAGGTATAGAGTATTTGGCTTTATCACGCAAAACCGACACGCTGTCAGGAGGAGAACTACAACGTATTAAAATTGTTCGCCATTTAGGTGCTAGTTTAAGTAATGTAAACTATATATTTGATGAACCTACGGTAGGCTTACACCCTCATGATGCTGATAAAATTGGTCAATTATTATTAGAATTGCGTGATAGATATAATAATATATTGGTTGTTGATCATAATCGTCACATTATATCCTTAGCTGATGAAATTATTGAACTGGGACCATCAGCAGGCAAGCAAGGAGGTCAAATTGTCTTTCAAGGGACATTGGATGATATGAAACGTACTGATTCATTTACATCCCAGTCGATGAATTCAAAAATCCAAGTAAATGAAAATCCATTACCATGGAACGAAGGATTTATCATTGAAGGTGCATGTGCCAATAGTCTAAAGCATATTAACGTGACAATACCAAAGGGCGTATTAACAGCTATTACAGGTGTGGCAGGCTCTGGTAAAAGTTCCCTCATGACTGAAGCATTTATTCCGCGTAATCCTAATCGTATTGTCATAGATCAAAAGCAAATAGGTACATCAATTCGGTCTACACCAGCTACTTATGTAGGTATAATGGATGAGATTAGAAAAATATTTGCTAAAGAAAATTGTGCGTAAATTGTAGAATGAAATTGAACACTAAAACTAAATAAAAAGATCCATAGGATTGCATCAATGGTAAAATTAAGTTACGACACAAAATTAACCGGAG
>SAAC01000077.1 GCA_009929605.1 Negativicutes bacterium | reverse complement strand
TTTTTATTGTTCTCGTTCCACGTATTGTTGAATGATACCTTTTGAACTAGATAAAACCGCTAAATATACGCAAGCACCAACGATGACAAGCATGGTTTTCATGCTTACTGATGTTTGATCAGAGCGCACGAGAGCGAGGGCGTAAAATGTTGTGGTAATGAGCGTAATTAGGAATGATAGAATCATACGTATGTTATATTGTGCTGTGGTACTCGTGAGGATATGTTTTCTTTGTGATACCCCATAGCCAATGCTGATGATGAAATCTAGGATGATAATACCGCCTATAATGGGTAAATCGCCATCGATAAAAAATAGATAACCTAGAGCGATATAACTTGCTAGAAACATGAGTTGTAATAGACGCGTGCTAGTGGTAGATTCTGGTTGTTTTGCTAGTACAGGTTTACGTTTTTTTTGCGCCATAATGGGCCTCCTAGGTGAAAGTTATATATGACTATGGGACGAGTGTGCCACTGATGTTAGTATATCTAATAGTTTAACGGATATAGTATATCTAATAGTTTCACAGATATAGCATGTCTAATAGTTAACAGATATAGTATATCATATTTGACGAGGGCTTCGCACTGACTAATCGCTATCCTTTAATGCTAGTATAGCTGACTCTTGGTGGTGTAAGGCTATAAGTGCGTAGAAGAATATAAATAAGTATAATCATAAAGCCTATCGTAAAAATTCCGAACATTAAAAATACTAATGTGTTTATTGTTCGTAAAATAAGTGGTTCTGCGTTGAACACATTCCATGCATATGGTAAAATGAATTGTACAAGAGTTTGTTAGTTGTTGCTTTTTGTCAAGGAGAATGCCAGGGGGCTTTCATCTTGTGAAAGGCTAATCATGACGGACCGTAGAACAATGAAATTCATAATTTTCACCATTACAAAGGAGATTACACATGATTGCACGTTATACACGCGAAGAAATCGGCCATATTTGGAGCGAACGCAACGAGTTCGATACCATGTTATTGGTAGAAATTCTTGCATCTGAGGCACAAGCTGAATTGGGGAACATTCCAAAGGAAGCAGCGAGAGCAATTCGCGAAAAAGCCAATTTTGACGTAGAACGTATTCACGAAATCGAAAAGGAAACGAATCATGATATCATTTCCTTCGTTACTGCTGTAGGCGAATATGTAGGCCCAGAGGCAGCGAAATACATCCATCTTGGTTTAACATCCACTGACGTAAAAGATACTGCATTGGGTTACATGATGAAACAATCTTGCGACATTTTATTGGAAGGCTTGAGAAAATTCCATGACGTTCTTCGTCGTCGCGCTATTGAATTCAAAAATACACCTATGATTGGTCGTACTCATGGTATCCATGGGGAACCTATCACATTTGGTTTGAAATTATGCTTGTGGATGGCAGAAATCGAACGCGATATCGAACGTTTGGAACAAGCTCGTAAAAACGTGGCTGTGGGCAAAGTATCTGGCGCCGTTGGTACATACTCCAACATCGATCCATTTGTTGAACAATACGTGTGTGAAAAACTTGGTTTGGAACCAGTTAAAATCGCCACACAAGTTGTACAACGTGACCGTCATGCGCAATTCGTGTCCACAATCGCTGTTATCGGTGGTACTTTGGACCGCATCGCTCTTGAAATTCGTCATTTGCAACGTACAGAAGTGCGCGAAGCAGAAGAGTATTTCAGCCCTAAACAAAAAGGTTCCTCCGCTATGCCTCACAAACGTAATCCTATTACTTGTGAACGTATTTGTGGTTTGGCTCGCGTGTTGCGTGGCCATGCGCAAGCAGCTTTTGAAGACCAAGCTTTATGGCATGAACGCGACATTTCTCACAGTTCTGTAGAACGCGTTATCCTTCCTGATGCAACGATCATATTGGATTACATGTTACATTTAACAACTCGTACTATCGATAAATTGTTAGTGTATCCTGAAAATATGATGAAAAACTTGAATTTGACTGGCGGCCTTTGCTTTAGCCAAACTATCTTGACAAATCTTGTTGAAAAAGGTGCTGTTCGTGACGAAGCATACCGTTGGGTACAACGTCATGCCATGGCTCGTTGGCTAGAAGGTAAAGATTTCGCTGAAGGTTTGAAATCTGACGCTGATATCGCAAAATTTATGACTGCTGAGGAAATCGACGCTTGCTTCGATCCATTCGCGTTGTTGAAACACGTTGATACCATCATGGGTCGTTTCGGTTTATAATATCATAGAATCTGTGAAAGCGCCCTTTAGGGGGCGCTTTTTTATGCAAGAGCTAGCTGTTGGTAATCATTTTTTGGTAGCCAATTTGCTATTCAATATGCTAGGTTTTTCGCATCAGTGTAAGACCTACATTAAATATGCAAATTGCATTTAAAAAATTACATTTATTAGATACCATTACATGGTTATTTGGTGTATAATAATTAGTGGTCATCGTTCAGATTGTTGTGAACGAAGGCTATTAAAACTTTCAGAATGTTTATAAATCACATGGAGGATACATTCATGGCAACTAGTATGGTAATCGGCACACAATGGGGTGACGAAGGTAAAGGTAAAATCGTTGACTGTTTAGCAGAAGCGGCGGACGTCGTAGTTCGTAGCCAAGGCGGTAATAATGCAGGCCATACTGTAGTAGTAGACGACAAAGCGTTCGCATTACGTTTATTACCAAGCGGTATTTTATACGACAATAAATCTAATATCATCGGTACTGGCGTTGTTATCGATCCAAAGGTGTTGCTTGGGGAAATTGAGAACCTTAAAAAAGAAGGTAAATCTGCAGATTCCTTGCAAATTTCTGACCGTTCACATGTGATTATGCCATATCATATCGCCCTTGACGAAGCTGAAGAAGCATCCAAAGGCGATGCTAAAATCGGTACTACTAAAAACGGTATCGGTCCTTGTTACGCAGACAAAATCAACCGTGTTGGCATTCGTGTATGCGATTTGTACGACATCGAGTTGTTCAAAGAAAAATTAGCATACAATGTAGAATTCAAAAATAAAGTTCTGCGCAACGTATACGGTGCTGAAGGCGTTGATTACGATCAAATCTTGGCTGATTATATCGGCTATGCTGAAGCGTTGAAATCCCACGTAACTGATACAAACGTATCCGTTATGAAAGCCATCAAAGAAGGCAAAAAAGTATTGTTCGAAGGTGCGCAAGCAACTATGCTTGACCTTGATCATGGTACATATCCATTCGTTACGAGCTCACATCCAATTGCTGGTGGTGCATCCACAGGTGCTGGTGTAGGCCCTAACTATTTGAAAAATATTTTCGGCGTTGTAAAAGCTTACGCAACTCGTGTAGGTGCGGGCCCATTCCCTACTGAACAATTGAACGAAGTAGGCGATAACCTTCGTAATCTAGGCCATGAATTTGGTACTGTTACTGGCCGTCCTCGTCGTTGTGGTTGGTTGGATCTTGTTGTTGTATCCTATGCTGCTAACCTTAATAGCTTGGATTACTTGGCAATCACACGTTTGGATATTCTTGATTCCTTCGAAGAATTAAAAATCTGCGTTGGTTACGAATTGAATGGCAAACGCGTAGAAGGGTTCCCTGCAAGCCTTAAAGATTTGGAAGCTTGTGTTCCTGTTTACGAAATATTGCCTGGTTGGAAAACAGATATCTCTGGTATCCGTACATACGAAGAACTTCCAGAAGCAGCTCGTAAATACGTAGAACGCATTGCAGAAGTAACTGGTGTACCTTTGGGTATTGTATCCGTTGGTCCTAACCGCGCTCAAACAATTAACTTGGTAGAAGCTTTCAAATAATTTGATAGTACCCATTACCTCGATACGGTGTTTTGTGCATTTCGGTGTTATCGGATGATAGTAGCGCACACGAACCATCGATAGTTAATTGTCAAAATACAGTCAAATCTATAGAAAATGCAATAATGCCTCATGTAATTTTATGCGATTTAATGCATAGTGCATGAGGCATTTTTCTTTCTGAGACTTCAATTGTTATCTATTAGATTAGTTAAGGAAATATAGAAAAAATAGCTATTTTTACCATAATATCATATGTTTTTATGATGCCATAGATTATATTGTTTTATCATTGAGCAGAGATTTATCTTGCATATTTAATAATATAGATATACATAAAAATTCATGAACATACTAACTAGAAAGAAAAAAATAGATTTACTTGGAGTTTTAGTATATAATATACATATTACAGAGGATTTAGTGTAGTTAGTGGGCAAAACACTACTTAGAACAGAGGAGTTAGATTATTATGGCAGACATTTCATATGAACGTTTAGCAAGTATTTTCAAAGCACTTAGCGATGAAACTCGTTTGCATATTATCGATATGTTGTCCTGCAATGAATTATGTGCAGCGGACATTTTAGCGAGCTTTAATTTATCTCAATCTACATTGAGTTACCACATGAAAATTTTAATTGATGCGGACGTGGTAAATTCTCAACGTAGTGGTTTGTGGACTCGCTATTCTATCAATGCAGATACATTTGAATTTATTCTTGATATCATCCCTCAATTGTACAAAACGAAGGACGAATGTATTTGTGCGCAAATTAAATACTGTCGTCTTGACGAACACCAACAAGCTGAGGCTTAATACATGAGACGTTGGATTATGCATGTTGATATGGATGCATTTTTCGCATCTGTGGAACAACTGGATCATCCTGAATATAGAGGCCACCCCGTTATCGTGGGTGGTCTTTCTGCACGTGGGGTGGTTGCGACGGCCTCCTACGAGGCGCGCAAATTTGGTGTTCATTCCGCCATGCCTTTGGTGAAAGCCAAACAACTCTGCCCAGATGGTATCTATGTGTGGCCTCGTTTTGAACGATATAAAGAGATTTCTAATGTTATTCATGATGTGATGCGCGAGTTTACACCTATCATAGAACCTTTATCCTTAGATGAGGCCTTTTTAGAGGTAACAGGAATGTCTACATTGTATCCTGGGCCCTATCAGCTAGGACAAGCCATTAAGAAGCGTGTATTTGAGGAAACCGGTCTCATCATCTCTGCGGGGCTGGCACCAAATAAATTTCTTGCTAAATTAGCGTCTGATTTAGATAAGCCGGATGGTCTTGTGGTCATTCCCTATGGTAAGGAACAGGAAGTCCTTAAGAATTTACCTATCAAACGGATTTGGGGGATTGGGAAACAATCGGAGAAACGATTTAAAGAGGCGGGCTTTCACAAAATCGGGGATATTCAAGAACTCGCTGATGAACGACCATTAATCCCCGTTTGTGGCAATCAGGCACGACGTATCTGGGAACTCGCCAATGGTATCGATAATCGCCCTGTGGAACCAGATCGTAAAATTCAATCCGTGGGCAATGAAGAAACCTACGGAGAGGATATCACTGATCCTGAGGTTATCGACTTGGAACTGCGCTATTTTGCGAATCGCGTGGCAAAACGACTACGAAAAAAAGGCCTCACGGGCCATACGATTTCTATCAAGATTCGTTTTTCTGATTTCTCTACCATTTCGCGTCAGAAAAAATTAGATACGAATACCGATAATGAGCATATTATTTACGAAACGGCGCGTATCCTATTCGATAAATTAGACATTACGAAGCCGATCCGCCTCATGGGTATCACTGTCAGCGGCGTTGATGAAGATCCGCTATTCCAAGACTCCCTATTCACGGCCGAAACTGATGCGTCTCAAGAACGCCTATCTGAGGTGCTTGATGACCTACAATCCAAATTTGGCGATACTGCCATCATGAGTGGAGCCCTCTGGAAACGCCATCAAAGTGGCATTGGGGAGCATTATCCGACGGATGCACGAAAGGCGACGGAGGAGGCTACGGATACATAAGTACAATTATAGATAGTGAAACTCTGTAATTCGTGATACAATATTTATATATGTA
>SAAC01000218.1 GCA_009929605.1 Negativicutes bacterium | reverse complement strand
AACGAAGCAAACCCTAACAAACACGCTGGTATGATTTATGCATCCAACTTGTGCCATGAAATCGCACAAAACGTGGGCTTCACAAACCTTGCAGAAGAAATCATCAACGAAGATGGTACCCTTACAACTAAAACAAACACCGGCGACATGGTAACATGTAATTTGAACTCTATCAGCCTTGGTCGTATCACTGATGACGAGCTAGAGCACAATATCGCATTGCAAATGCGTATGCTTGATAATGTTATCACTATCAATCAATCTCCAGTTCCTGAGTCCCGCATCACATCTGATCGCTACCGCGCGGTTGGCCTTGGCACAAGCGGTTATCACCACTACTTGGTAAACCACAACGTTCAATGGGAATCTGACGAGCACATCGAGATTGCGGACAAACTCTTTGAAAACATTGCCTTCTATGCTATCAAAGCATCTATGGAATTGGCTAAAGAAAAAGGTGCGTATCCTGAATTTAAAGGTTCCGAATGGGAAACTGGTGCCTATTTTACTCGTCGTGGCTACACTAGCGACCGCTGGATTAAACTCGCAGCAGACGTGAAAAAATACGGTATCCGCAATGGTTACTTAATGGCCGTAGCTCCTACTGGTTCTACTTCCAACATTGCAAACACAACAGCTGGTATCGACCCTATTTTCAAAAAATTCTTTATCGAAGAGAAAAAAGGTTCTTTCACACCGAAAACTGCGCCTGATTTGAACAACGAAACATTCTGGCTCTACAAAGAGGCCCACACAATCGACCAACAATGGTCCATCAAGGCCTGCGGCGTGCGCCAACGTCACATCGACCAAGCGCAATCCTTCAACTTGTACATCACTCCAATGATGAAAGCTGCGGAAATCTTGAACTTGTACACCGAAGCGTACAAACAAGGCGTAAAAACAATTTACTACATCCGTAACCAATCCTTGGAAATGGATGAATGTACTAGCTGCTCATCTTAATAAAGGAGACACTATGGATAAGAAACTCATATTCAACGAACACGGCGACCGTGGCACGCAAGCCATGATTGGCGGCAATACAACAAACCTTCGCGAATGGAATCGTATTAAATACGATTGGGCAAACCAAATGTATCGCACAATGCTCAACAA